>JAGBXG010000346.1 GCA_017629415.1 Pseudomonadota bacterium
CTTTCCAACGTTCGACAAAGGCGTGAATGGCTTCCAAGGTTTGACTGTGTGATCTCATGTAGGCTCCTGAGAGAATAATGGCAATTCAATGCCTCAAAACTCAACGTATACATCATAACACAAAAATTCATGTTTTATATTTGCTTAAATATCGTATTCATAAGCTGCAGATTTAGGGAATGTCTGAATAATTGCCTTTTACGTTATGAGGGGGCCAAGCCCCCTACGCCGCTATTTGCAAGCAAATTCGCGGCTACCCCCGATGCGGGGACGGCGCCCCGCAACGCCCCACCAGAGTTTTATTCAGAGATTCCTTAGCTAAAGATGCGCACGGCGTATGCGCACAGGGGCGGTAAGCCCCGAGCACATAGACGTGCGCCGCGCCCCGTATGATAATAGGGGCGCCCTCTTCCTCCATAGAAAGAGAAAAAACGACAGAAGGACGATAAAGAGGTCGCCATTGTCGAAGAAAGTGCGCTAAAGGACGGCAAAAAATATCTATTCAATTTTGCGATTCTGCGGATGTCACGATATCACAAGGTCAGTGTATGCGTTTGTGCGCATGAATGGACTAAGATTTTTAGGTATGTTTGTGATGATGAATAGAGGACGATGGCTATCCCGGGGTTCAGCAGTGCTTGCAGCGGTTTGGATGTCGGCAGGCTTGTGTGCATGTGCGCCCACACCTGTTGAAACGGTACCCGTAAAGCCTGTGCCAAAAGTATTGGAAGTGCAGACAGATGAAGCAAAACCCAAAGTGCCGGAACGCGATATGGCCAGTTGGGTCGCCGTCAGTGCCGAAGCATTGAGACGCGGAGCCGTCAATCCCTTGCCGCGTCAGGAAGTGATCCTGCATCCGTCGCCCGATGCAATCCGATATTTGATGCGCGCGGCGCGTTATGCGGCTGCCGTTGAAGCCGTCCGAAATATCGAAAATCCGGATGCATCGATGCAGTTTATCGCCCTTAAAGCAAAGATTTTGGCGAATCAATGCTCGAAAGAAACGCCTTGTAGCTCAGGTTTTGAGACTTTGACAAAACCGGCAGAATTTTTGAATAGTATTTATGATTATTGGCATCAACGCGCTTTGATTGCAGATGGCAAATTCAAAGAAGCCATCGCAGGAACGCTTAAATTTCACCAAAATTATCGCGATCAGGACAAAACACAGGAACTGGTTTTGGCCTTATGCAAGGCAATGGACCGAGAAAACCAATTTCGGCCTGATGAATCCTTGGATGATGTTCAGGCATTATTAACGGCGGCTTTCCCTAAAACCAATGCCTTTGAAGAAGCCAGCTTCATTTATTATGAAATGAGGATTGCCGAAGCGCAGGGAAAAGCGGGACGAGCTGAGGCTAAACGTAATACGCTTGTCATCGAACATCCAGCGACCCAGATGTCACTTTGGCCGGATTTGGCCGGTACACTTGAGGAAATGACACAGCGGTACAGCATTTCAGAACGGATGGCACGTACCCGGCGACTGATAAAGCATTTCGATTATGATAATGCCCGAAAAGAACTTAAAGCGATTGTCGAAAATCCTGAAACGCCCAAATCCGACCGCGAAAATGCCGAATGGGAATTGGCGCGCGTCTCTTTGACCAACTCGGAAGAACCTAAACTGAGTGAAAAAATTTATCGGAAATGGGCCCAAAAATCGGGTGCTAAACGCGAAGAAGCCGTCTTTGGCATCGCAAGAGCACTTTCACGCCAGCTAGATTATCGCGCAGCCATTGCCGCTTTGAACGACTACGACCGTCAATTTCCTCGCGGGAAATATAAAGCACGCTCATTGTATTTGCGCGGCTGGTATTGGTTCGATCTCCGGGAGAATGAAAAAGCACGGCCACTCTTGCTCAAATATGCGCAAGACACCCGTGATACCGCCGTCTGGGGATTCTATGCCCAAACATTTATTCGCGATGGTCTGTGGAAAGAAGCCGTAGAAGCCTTCGAAAACCTCAAACGCAACAATAATCCCATTGTGCGCGGCAAAGCCTTGTATTGGCAGGCTTATGCTGAACATCAGATGGGCCATGAGGAAAATGCCAAGCAATATTTGCGCGATTTACATGCCTCGTTCCCGCTGACTTGGTACGATATGCTGGCCTATCAACGCGAGCAGGATTGGTACGGCATCGATGCTGAAAAAGCTTTTATGGAGGCCTTGCGGTGGGATACCGATCCGCCAAAAAGCCATGTTTTTCATGCCTTTGGCATGGGACCTGAAAAACCGCCTGTTCCGCAATCGTCAGTTTGGCAAAAAATCACAGATTTGGCTGAACACGATGCCATTGCCGAAGCTCGAGAGCTCTATCAGGCAAACGAACAGGCCTTGCTTAAAGGCGTAAAAGCCGAACACAGACAAGCTTTCCGGCATTATGCCACACATCTTGTGGAAGCTTATCACGATGCCTGGAAAGACAACTCCGGTTCGATTCGAGCCTTGAGCGATATTTGGCCCGAACGCGATAATCCTGCGCATGCGATGGCTTATCCGCAGCCTTTTGCCCCGTTGGTCGAAAGTTTGGCTCAAGATTGGAATATTCCGCAGTATTTTGTCTACGGTATTATGTTGCAGGAATCGAGATTCAGAACGTGGCAAGTATCGTCAGCCGATGCCATTGGAGCCTTGCAAATGATCCCCAAAACGGCGCGGCCTATCGCCAAGACCCTGGGATTCGAATACCATCCCGATACTTTTTTTGACCCGCGAGTCGGTTTTCCCTATTCCGTCTATTATATGCACATGCATGACGTGAAATGGGGACATAATCTCACTTTTACAGCCGGCAGCTATAACGGCGGACCGCATCGCATCGGACCTTGGGCCATCCGCGACAAAGGCAAAACCATCGACTTTATCGTTGATGAATTTTCGTTCGACGAATCTCGCCATTATGCCCGCAAGGTCGCCGAACATACTTTGCGATTTGCTTATCTCTATGTGCGAAATCCGGAACAATGGCGCGAAATCACCCGACGTTTATTCCCTAACCCCGTGCCTGATATCGAGGCCGTTGAAGACTGGGGACTTTAGAATCGCGATTTTTGGGAGGGTGCAAAGTTCTTTTGGGGCTCTGCCCCAAACCACGCCAGAGGGTTGAGCCCGTTGGAACCCACCATAGATTTAAAGTTTTTTGTATTTGCAACGGTTTCCATCCAATTTAGCGATAAAAAAAGCGCGCGATGTATGCGCACAGGGGCTGAAAGCCCCGAGCACATAGTCGCGCGCCGCGCCCCGTATGCCAATAGGGGCGCATGAATATCGATGAAAACAGTATATTAATAATAGATATTAATATCTATATATCAATATCTATTAATACAATGTTACATTACGTTTGAAAGAATGCGCCAGATATTCGGACTGAATCACTTTAGCCATTTCTTCAGCGGTGGCAAAGCGGTCATAATCGACGCTGATCACGGGAATCACGCGCGAAATATCTTCGATAAATTTCTGATAATGTCTGTATAAATTTTGGAGATATTCCAAAGAAATGCCGGATTCGACGTTACGGCTTCGCATTTGGATGCGTTCCATCGACCGTTCGGGCTTGACATCGAGGTAAATGATGACGTTCGGTTTGCACATGAAATTGCTCATGTACTGGAAAAGCTGCACATAAGTGCGATAATCGCGCTCATCCATCAATCCCGATTCCGCCAACATGGCAGCAAAAACAGAATCTTCATAAATGGTTCTGTCCTGAACGGCAGATTCACCACGCCAGATGATTTCCTGATGCTGCTGAAAACGGCGTGTCAACAGATAGACCTGCATGGCAAAAGAATATTTGGCCGTATCGCGGTAGAAATCGGCGAGATATTCGTTGTTATCGACGGGTTCATAATAGGCTTTGATGCCGAGGTGTTCGGCCAGAGATGTAGCCAGTGTAGATTTACCCGCGCCGATCATGCCGGCGATACCAATAAACAGCTTTTCCATATTAACCTCTTTAAACAAACAGAGCCGCGCATCTGCACGGCCCTGATGACAAAACGTTCTGAGAAATGATTAGGCTTTCAGCGCGTCGACCTTATCGGTACGTTCCCACGTGAAAAGACCGTTCTCAGGCTTGCGGCCGAAATGTCCGAAGCTTGCCGTCGGCGAGTAAATCGGACGGAGCAAATCGAGACTGCTGATGATACCAGCAGGTTTGAGTTCGAAGCAACGACGAACGCGTTTTTCGATTTCTTCTTCGGCGATGGTGTTGGTACCAAACGTATTGACGAGAACGGAGACGGGTTCGGCGACGCCGATAGCATAGGCGAGCTGGACTTCGCAACGACGCGCCAGGCCGGCAGCCACGACGTTTTTGGCGACATAGCGTGCCATGTAGCAAGCTGAACGGTCGACTTTCGAGGGGTCTTTGCCGGAGAAAGCACCGCCGCCGTGACGGCCCATACCGCCGTATGTGTCGACGATAATTTTACGGCCTGTCAGACCGCAGTCGCCCTGCGGACCGCCGATGACAAAGCGGCCTGTCGGATTGATATGATATTTTGTGTCTTTGGTCAGCAATTCAGCCGGCAGACCGCGCTTGATGACGAGTTCCATCACGGCTTCGTGCAAATCTTTGTTGCTGACTTCGGGTTTATGCTGTGTCGAAACGACAACGGCATCAATCGCCTGCACTTTGCCGCCGGCATAGCGCACGGTTACCTGGCTCTTGCCATCGGGACGGAAGAAATCGACTTCGCCGGCATTGCGAGCTTCCGACAAACGGCGCGTCAAAGCATGGGCATACATAATCGGCGCGGGCATCAATTCGGGGGTTTCGTCGCAGGCATAACCGAACATCAAACCTTGATCGCCGGCACCCTGTTCGGCCACGACACCTTTCGTGGGGTCAACGCCCTGGCAAATATCGGGGCTCTGCGCCTCGACATCGACCATCACGCCGCAGGTTTCATAGTCAAAGCCCTTTCTGGAGCTGTTGTAACCAATTTTTTTAATCGTATTTCTGGCAATGCTCTGGATATCGACATACGCCGATGTCGTCACTTCGCCGGCCACAATCACGAGACCGGTTTTGAGCAATGTTTCGCATGCCACATGGCAATGTTTGTCCTGTTCAAGAATCGCATCCAAAATCGCATCGCTGACCTGATCGGCCATTTTATCCGGATGACCTTCTGTCACGGATTCGCTTGTAAAAAGAAATTCTCTGTCCATTTTTAAACTCACTGTTCTAACGTGTACCGCCCACCAAATATTATGTAGGCTTATATCGCACCAGAAACCATTTCTAATGCGCGGGCGTTCTAGTCTTCCCACTTATCGCTTGTCAAGTAACACTTATTTTTGGACAAATATTTGCGTTCATCGAAGATGACGATTGCGTATCATGGCATTTCAAGTCACCTGTCTCTACGTCGTGTGCATTCCCCTGTCGTGCATGCAGGATGCTTGTGCCTCTTTCTGGTTTCAATGGCCGGAAATACGCCTTTTCTTTATTTTTTGGTATATTGGCATGCCTATTGTCGGCAAAATGCCGCCAATATGGCCTGCTTGCGCCGCTATCCGTCCCGTTGGTCCGGATACGCGCCGCCTCCTTCTGTCCCGTGGAGTATCCAATGAAAAAAAGCATGTTAGGTTTCCTGAGTTCTGCGCTTCTCTTGACCGGTTGCGCCAATGCCCCCACGATTACACCAGAGTCGGCTGTTTCAGAAGTCAAAGCCGAAACCTATCCCTCGGTTCAGCTTGTCCAATGGAGTGATTTTCACTCCGCGATATATGAAACACGTGAAAAAGACGGTTCGGCCACAGGCGGCTTGCCCGTGTTCATGGCGGCAGTGGAACATGCCAAGGGAGACGGCCTTTCTTTACTCTTGGACGGCGGCGATCAATTCCAGGGCGCGATGCCGTTTAACGATGCCAAAGGCATGGGCATGGCCGAAGTCATGAATGCCTTAAAAATCGACGTTTCCAGCTTAGGCAATCATGAATTTGATTATGGCCCCAGCACACAACATCCCGACTCCAATCGCGGTGCGCTCAAAACCTATCTCGAAACGGTTCAATTTCCCGTGGTGACCGCCAATGTCGTGGCTAAAGCCGACAATACGGATCCTTGGCCGCCCGCCAACCTCAAGCCGTATACCATTTTAGAAAAAGGCCCCTATAAAATTGCAGTCGTCGGTGTATTGGCCACAGAAACCCCGATTGCGACGACAGCCGCCAACGTTGCCGGCCTTGAATTTCGATCTCCGGCCGAAACATTGAAAACTGTGATTCCCGAAATTGCCGCGCTGAATCCGGATTTTGTCATTGTCAATGCCCATATCACGGGGTTGCCGGATCCGTTGCCCGAATCGGGTGCAACGGTTATCAATGCCAAATTTACGGAAGAAGTCGGCGATATTCTGGCCTTGCCCCAAGACATTCTTCAGCATATCGAGTTGATTGCCACAGCCCACTCTCACAAAAGTTTTATTGCCCACCAGGGCCATTTGACGATCATTCAGTCGCATTCTGCCGGCCAGGAACTGACTTCGGTGACCCTTGAAGGCAGCAAAGACGGTCTCAAACTGAACCGCGACAGCATCCAAAAGCACAAGCTGACGCATCCCCCCATTGACGTAGCTTGCGGCCAGACCAGACCTGCACTTGAAGCGATTGATGTCGGCGGTATCACGCTCATGCCGGATGCTCGCGGGGTCGAAATCGTCGCCAAATACGAGGCATTGATGACCGAAAACCGCTGTGATGTCATCGGCTGTACCGACACTGCGATTGAACGCAACTACGAAGGCGAATGTGCACTCGGAAATCTCGTCACCGATGCCATGCGCAAATATTACCCACAAGCCGACATTGCCATGCAAAATGCCGGCGGTGTCCGCGCCAATCTTGCAGGCGGCGATATTTATCGCGAAGAACTGAATGCCATCATGCCGTTCGACAATTATCTCCAGCTGACGGAAATTCCCGGCGAAGATATCGTCAAAATTCTCAAAATTGCCTCAACTCTCAAGCACGGGACGATGAAAGTCTCGGGGGTGCAGTACAAAATTGAACCAGGATGCCAAAATCCGCAGGATATCAACAGCGACGGCACCACCGAAGCTTGGGAAAATAACTGCCTGTGCGAAGAAATCCTCGTCAATGGCACCCCCATTGACCGCAACAAAAAATACAAGCTGGCAATCAGCGATTTCCTGATTAACGGCGGGGATTCCATGGCAGGTATCTTTAATAATGCCGTCATTCTCGACAAAGGCCCTGTCATTAAAAAAACAATTTTAGATTATGTCATGGGCATGAAAGCTGCCAACGCATGTTTCAAACTGGATGAACTGAAAAAAGATGACAAACCGCGTATTGCAGTAGGTACATGTGGCAAGAAATTTGCTAAATAGCCCCAAAATTGGCGCAAAACGCTTTGCGCTCATAAAATTTACAACCATTTCACATGCCTGTATCCACCACAGGTCAACTAAAATAGCGATTCGATCATTGGGGTAATCACGATGAAATATAAAAAATCTCTTGCTTTAGCACTTTCTTTAGGGCTTCTGGCATCATTTCCAACGTTAGCCATGGCTGATGATTTTGAAACGCTTATGCGTCAGGGTATTGCATTTTACCAAAAGGGAGCGAGCGATCCTGGTAACTTTGCTAAAGCGATTGAAAAATTTGAGCAAGCCAAAAAAATCAATCCCATTCCCGATGTTGTTTACAACATTGCACGTGCCCATCACCTTCTTGGCAACTACGAGCAAGCTTACATTGCCTATTGTGAATACTCGCTGACATCTCAATCCAATGCCAATTCGGTTAAGACATACATGGATGCGATGAAATCACGCCTTAACGAAAACGTGAGAAATACAGTCACATGCAACGCCGAACTCGTCAAATCTGGTATTCCCAAACCCAGCAACAGCAGCAATAACAAAGTGATTCGTTCATCAGAGTTGAGCGGCAGTTTTGAATCTCTGATGACAAAAGGTCTTGAGTATTACAAAAAAGGTTCCCAGGATCCTCAAAACTATGCTCAGGCCATTGAATATTTTTCAGCCGCAAAAAAACAGAATCCACTTCCCGATGTCGTTTACAACATTGCACGTTCCTATCATTTAATGGGCGATTGTGAAAACGCCCTGGAATCCTATCGAGAATTTGCCATGACATCGGCAGCCAATGCCAACAAAGTGAAAGATTATATCTCATCTTTGAGCAGCCAATGCGGTGTCAAAATGGGCAGTCTGATTCTCAAATGCGAACCTGCTAATGCCGTTGTCAGCATCGACAATGCGGCCAATGTTGCATGCAATGGCACTCATTCCCTTACAGCCGGTGATCACTCTTTGCTCATCACTGCAGAAGGCTATGAGCCAGAAACACGCAAGATTTCTGTATCGAGCAACAACATTCCCGCAAACGTGACCGTTACGATGCGCGCATTTGTCGTCAACGATCCCGAAGCCAATAGCACAAGTGAAATCGCCACCACTGAAGATGGCATGTCTGAATCCTCCTCACGCGTCATCACTGAAAATGCCGATGAACGCGGAGGCACCTACAAACCCGGCGGC
>JAGBXG010000347.1 GCA_017629415.1 Pseudomonadota bacterium
CAAAAAAACGATCCAGTAAATCTACATCCCCACCCGGAAGCGCGCCATAACGCGCCGCAAAATCATCAAACCCTTCCGGCGAAAATACAAATAACTGACCCGACAAACCATAAGTCACAACCAGCTCTGCACCCACATAGTCTTCACGCAGACCAAGCAGCTCTTCCCGAAATTTCTTCGGAACTGCCACGCGCCCTTTCGCGTCAAGCGTATGCTCGTATGTGCCTCTGAATCGTTTCATCATCGTCCGTCATAAAATGGGATTTTTCCCCACTCAACCCCACCCTTTATGACCTTTTCCCCACCTTTCTGTCAATCTGACATTTTATAAGAGGCAAGTTTTTTATGTTTCTATATTGTGTTCAATTTGCTTAAAATTTGCACATACTAATGATTGGTTGTGTAAAATTTGTAAAAAAGTTAAATTAAATACAGGATATTCTAAGTGGAGCCTGGATAGCAAAATAACAGCTTCGCTATGGCGGCTGCGCTCGCCATACGCTTCGCCGACGGCTATGCCCTGACGGGCATACGCCTTTTGCCCCGCGCTATGGCGACTAAACGCGCCATACTCGCGGGGATGCCGTTGGCTGCATCCCAAGTGTTATGCCGGTGGGGATGAGTGGGGATGAAAACCTCATATTGCTGCCAAGTGGGAAAAAGTGGGGAAATCATATTCAACTGGCAGCAAAAAACCGTCAACATTCACAAATGGTGAAACTCTCCCAGGCTGAATGGGATACAGGCTCCCATTTCGCCCCTGAACGTCAGTAATCAGTACCTGGCTCACCTACGAAAAACGCCTAAATATTATGGGTTCCAAGGGGCTTAGCCCCTTGGCAGGATTCCAAAGGGCAGAGCCCTTTGGTGGGGTCCGGGGCAACGCCCCGGCAGGGTTTGGGGCGGAGCCCCAAAAAAACGAAAACCGGCCCGTATCGTCAGATAGGGCCGGTCAAAAGCCCCGTATCGTCAGATAGGGGCGCAAAAATATATTTTAAATGTGCTTTAATCCTTGCGAGCCGGGGAGAATTTGAATAAGCTCGATCGGATTTTTTAAGCGCGAAAATAGAGCGCTGGCAAGGAGGCTCATGAAAAGATTTTGGATACGTTTGGGTTTGTGTGCGTTGACTTTGACCCCCATTTGCGGCTGTCAAAAAACCACCCCGGAAAGAATACCGTTCGCGGAAGGTAAATCCCTCGTCTGCCCCGAAAATACCCGACGCGTCGAAGTCACCAATACTTCGTATCCCGAATATTATTGCATCGGCGACCACGGCAGAACCGGCGAATGGCTCGAATTCGATGTCAACGGAAGACTCAGAACCCGCGCCGAATATCATCATGATAAATTGAACGGCAAATGGACGCTGTACCATGCCGACGGCTCCGTCGATACACAGGGACAGACCGTAGACGGCAAACGTACCGGCGAATGGAAACAATGGTACGTCAACGGCAATCTCAGAAGCATCAAACACTACGATAATAACCGCTTGCACGGCAACGTTGAACTTTATTACCAAACAGGTACCCTGATGGCCAAAGGCGATTACGTTGACGAGTTCGAAGAAGGACCCTGGCAGGTTTTCACCCCGGAAGGCAAACTCGCCAGGGAATGCAGGATGCAGCGCGGCGAAGAAAAAGATTGCGTCATCCATATCGAGGACTTCCAAATCACCTCGAAAAAGTACAATTCCAAAGAAAGAGGACCGCTGTAAATTTTGATAAAGACCTGAGATGAAACAGCGGATTAATGAAAAAATGGAGAAATCAATGCACGAAAAACTGAAAAATTTAAACAATCCAAGAGTAATCGAAATCGTTGAAAAATATGTCGCACTCTGCGAACCTGATACCGTCACTGTTATCGATGACAGCGATGCCGATGCACAATTGCTGCGCGACCGCGCCCTGGCCGGCGGCGAAGAACATCAACTGACCATGAATGGCCATACCTGGCACTTCGACGGCCCCAATGATCAGGCTCGCGATAAGGCACATACCAAACTTCTCGTGTCCGAAAAAATCAATTACGGCTTTGAAACTGCCACCATGGACCGCCAGGCCGGGCTCGACGAAATCGAAGGCCTGCTCAAAGGCATCATGAAAGGCAAAGAAATGTTCGTCCGCTTCTGCTGCCTCGGACCCGCAGGCTCCCCCTTTGCCATCCATGCCCTCCAGCTGACCGACTCCGCTTACGTCGCACACTCCGAAGACCTGCTCTATCGACGCGGATACGAAGCCTTCAAAAATGCTCAGGATAAAAATGATTTCTTCGTCTTCGTACACAGTGCCGGCGAACTCGAAAATGGCGTCACCAAAAATATCGATAAACGACGCATTTACGTCGACCTCGACGGAAACCGCGTTTTCTCCATCAATAATCAATATGCCGGCAACTCCGTCGGCCTCAAAAAATTGGCTTTCCGCCTTGCCATCGCACGCGCCCACCGCGAAGGATGGCTCGCCGAACACATGTTCCTCATGGGCGTTCACGGCAAACCCGGACGCACGACCTATTTCTCAGGCGCATACCCCTCGGCTTGCGGCAAAACGTCAACGGCCATGATCCCCGGTCAAAGCATTGTCGGCGATGACATCATTTATGCCCGCGAATTCGATGGCGTGCTCTGCGCCGTCAACGTCGAACGCGGCATCTTCGGAATCATCGAAAACGTCAATGCCGAAGACGATCCCGAAATCTTCAATGTTCTCACAAACGAAGGCGAATGCATCTTCTCCAACGTGCTCGTTTCGGATGACGGCGTTCCCTATTGGCTCGGTTCAAAAGTAGAACCGCCCGCAGCCGGCGGCAAACATTATACCGGCCGCTGGACTCCCGATATGAAGGATGTCCCCGTCTCGCACAAAAATGCCCGTTACACCATCGGACTCGAAGCCCTGGCAAACCGCGATCGCGCCCTCCATGACCCCGCCGGCGTCAAACTCGATGCCATGATCTACGGCGGCCGCGACTCCGATACCAGCGTGCCCGTCCTCGAAGCACGCTCATGGGCTCACGGCGTTCTCCTCGGCGCATGCATCGAAAGTGAAACCACCGCCGCCACCCTCGGACAAGAAGGCGTCCGTAAGCATAACCCCTATGCAAACCTCGACTTCATGCCGCTTCCACTGGCCAAATATGTCGCCGACCACCTCGCGATGGAAGACAGACTCAAAGCAACACCTAAAGTCTTTGTCACCAACTACTTCCTTAAAGACAACAACGGCCGCTTCCTTAACCATAAACTCGATAAAAAAGTATGGATCCTTTGGGCAGAAGCACGCGTTCATGGCGAAGTCGATGCCATCGAAACACCCGTCGGCTTCATCCCCAAATACGAAGACCTCAAAACACTCTTCAAATCCGCACTCAACAAAGATTACTCACTCGAAGATTATAACGCCCAGTTCACCGTTCGCATCGACGCTTACCGCGCCAAATGGCATAGAATGGCCGCTATCTTCGATAAACTCGATATGCCCGAAAAATTTTCCACAGAACTCAAATCACAACTCGAAAAACTGGGATAAGGCCGCGCAAAATCGCAAATCACTTACGAAGTGGTATGTTTCGGGGACGAAAAATGGGGGAGCGGGTCCCCAATTTTCCAAAAAACGATAGTCAGCAGTACCCGGCTAACTCGTCAAAAACGGAAGTCCCCATGGTAGGTTCCAAGGGGCTCAGCCCCTTGGCGGGGTGTGGGGCAGCGCCCCACAAAACAAAAAGAAATCGGGGTGTGGGGCAGCGCCCCACAAAACAAAAAGAAATCGGGGTGTGGGGCCGCGCCCCACAAA
>JAGBXG010000348.1 GCA_017629415.1 Pseudomonadota bacterium
CGCGTGATTCAGGCTGATGAACTTCGTGGTTTGACAGGTGTTGCCAACTTGGCCTCGATTGCTCTTGAGCGTGCGCTTTTGTATCGACGCCTGAAAGAAATGGCTCAGGTTGACGGTTTGACCGGTGTTTTTAACCGTCGCTATTATGAACGTTATCTGCACGATGAATTTATTCGTTCGAAACGTTTGCAACGCGCTTTGGCGATGATTGTTTTTGATATCGATTTTTTCAAACGCTGCAACGACACTTACGGTCATGAATGCGGTGATCGTGTGCTTCGTCAGTTTGCTCAAGTTTTGAAGAGCAATACTCGTGAGGAAGATATGGTTGCCCGGTATGGTGGCGAGGAATTTGTCGTGCTTTTGACTGGCGAAGGATCGGGACGTGATGCGTTGACGGCGGGTGAGAAGCTTCGCAAGATCGTGCAGGAGACGGCATTTGCTGATTTCGAACCTGGGAAGATCACTGTGAGTGGTGGCGTGGGTATTGTTCGTCCGGATGAAGACTTTGAACAGCTTTTCAAACGCGCCGATCAGGCATTGTACGAAGCCAAAAGACAAGGACGCAATCGGGTTGTGCTCTTTGGAGAAGATTAAGTGGGGGATGATTTCACACTCCGCAGACCACACAAGGGGATAGCGGCGGGGTGTTACGGGGCGGCAGCCCCGTCGTGGGGGTAGACGCGTATGGCGCAGCGCGCCATAGCGGCGAAGGGGGCAACCGCCCCCTGCACATAAAAATTACTTACTGGCACATTGGGATTGTGTGCTGTTTTTTTGTTTTTGTCTTTTTCACGGATGATTTTTGAAGACGAAAACGGAATATCATTATCTTTGGAATAAAAAACGATACAAATGGTGTTAATGCGTTGTTGAGTGTAGCAGACGCCTGGATGTTTGCATGTAGGTGTTGTGGTTACATGTCGCATAATTGCTTGCATTATCCGTCGTATGGAGTAAAATGCTCTTGGGGGAACGATTTGAAGGAGATAGATAAAATGCGCAAAATAAGTTTTTTGGTATTTTTGCTGACGGCATTGAGTGTTGCAGGTTGCAGCATGTTGGGCGGCGGTGAGGAAGAGGCTTCTGGCGCGATGTCGGATGCGAAAGTTGAGACGCCTGTGAGTGTTGAAGTTGTCAAAACGACAAGTTTTACGCGTGTGCGTTCGTATGTCGGCAATGTTTCGGCTTCTAAGCAGGTCAAGGTGATTCCTTTGGCTTCAGAGCGTATTTTGAAGTATCCATGGGAAAACGGCGATTATGTTGAGAAAGGCCAGGTGATTGCAGAGATTCGCAATGAAGTCAGCAAGCGTGCGTTGGATGCGTTGAATGCGCAGTTGAAGAGCGTGAATGCGCAGCTGGCGGCGGGTGAGCGTGAGTTAAAGCGTGTTCAGAGCATGTATGAATCGAATATCGTGAGTCGTCAGCAGCTGGATCAGGCGATGGACGGTGTGACGACACTGAATGCGACGAAACAGCAGATGTTGGCGACGTTGGAGCAATCGAAGCTGGGTTTGGATTATGCTCGTGTTGTGGCTCCGATAGATGGCGTAATCAGCCAGAAGTCTTCGGAAGTGGGCGATATTGCGTCTTCGGCGATGCCGCTTTGCGTGCTTCTCGATATGCAGACGCTGAAAGTCACGTTGAATATGCATGAAGGTGATGTGCCTTATGTTAAGTTGGGTCAGGAAGTAAAGCTTCGTTTTGATGCTTTCCCCGGCGAAGTGGTGACGGCAAAGATTACGCGCATTATGCCTTATGTGAACACGTCATCGCGTACGAATACGGTGGAAGCTGAGTTTGCGAATACGAAGATTGAAGCGACCGGCCAGTATAAGTTCAAACCTGGTATGTATTCCAATGCCGAAGTGGCGCTTGTAAGTACGAATGATGCCATTGTTGTGGCTCCGAATTCGCTGCTTTTGGATCCTGAACTTTTAGAACAGCAGGTGGCAGGTCAGACGCTTCGCCGCGTATTTGTTTTGAATTCGGATTCGACAGTCAGTGCTCGTGTGGTTGAAGTTGGCGAACGGAATGGTGATTTTATTCAGATTCTGAAAGGTTTGAATCCTGGCGACAAACTCGTGACTCGCGGGCATCACATGCTGATTGACGGCGAAAAAGTTCGTGAAATCAGCGCCCCAGATGCGGCAGCAGATAAAGCAGTGGCCGCAACGGATAGTGCAAATGTCGTTGAAGGCACCTAAATAGGTTGTGACTGAAGTGAGTAAAGCGCGCAAGTGGGTTAAACCAGACCAAATGCGCGCTTTTTTTATGATTTTATCGTTTTTTATGATTTGATACGTCAAATCACATGATATCCAGCCTGTCATGATGGAATAAAAGCTGCATGATATTTGTAGCTATAAAGCACATATTGTGCCACATGCTTGGCGGTTTATTGCATCACATCAATTAATTTCACTCATAAGAGGGTATTGATGAGTATTCCTGGCTATTCCGTAAAGAACCGCGTGACGATGACGATGTTTTATACACTCGTCATTGCATTCGGTATTTTTTCGTTTTTCCGGCTTCAGGTAGACCTGTATCCGGATATGGATATTCCTTATGTCATGGTCATGACGACATATATCGGTGCCAGTCCTGCCGATATTGAGACATTGATTTCACGTCCGATTGAGGAGACGGCGACGTCGGTCACGGGTGTGAAGAACGTTATGTCGACCTCAAAGGATAACGTGAGTATGGTCATACTCGAGTTTGACTGGGGTTATGACATGTACAGGGCTGAGATAGACACTCGAAATAAGCTGGATCTGGTGAAGGGTCAGCTTCCGGATGAGGTGGATGCGCCGATTGTTATTGCCATGGATCCGTCGATGCAGCCGATTGTGATGTTTAACTTGACATCACCGGATAAGACGCAGGCGGAACTTCGTAAGATTGCCGAAGACCGCATTCAGCCGATGCTGGAACGTGTGGAAGGGATTTCGTCTGTGGATGTCGGCGGTGGTGCATTGCGTCAGATTCATATTCGCTTGAATCCGCAGAAACTCGAAGCATTCAATATTGCACCTTTGACGATTGTTCAGCTTGTAGCTGCAGAAAACTCCCAATCCGTTGGCGGTTATATCGAAGCCTCGGGTATGGATTTGAGTATTCAATCTGCGGGTAAATATAAGTCTGTTGAAGAAATCGGCGAAATTTTGGTCAGCGCTGGTGCCAGCGAGACGGGTCAGATGATTCCGATTCGTTTGAGAGATGTGGCTGATATTGAAGATACAGTGGAAGAATCGCGCCGTTACGTTGAGGTCAATGGTCATTCGAGCATTATGATGATGGCCTCCAAGCAGTCGGGTGCTAACACAGTGGACGCAGCTCGTGGTATTGTTGAGGCATTGCCGAGCGTAACAGCATCTGAAGGCCTTGGATATAACATTATTAATGACCAGTCTGAGTTTATTAATGACTCGATGAAGAACCTTGGCGAGACATGTGTCATGTCTGTTGTCATTGTGTTTTTCGTTCTTTTGGCATTTTTCAAGAGCTTTACGACATCATTGATCGTTGCGGTAGCCATTCCGACGTCGATGGCGGCCACATTTGGTTTTATGTCTTCAATGGGTATGACATTGAACGTCATTTCGATGGCTGGTCTTTCGTTGGCTGTTGGTATGCTCGTCGATAATGCGATTGTTACCCTTGAAAATATTTTCCGTCATCGTGAAGAAGGCGACACTGCTTTTCAGGCGGCTGTTGTGGGTACCAAAGAAATCATGATGGCTATTACGGCATCGACGTTGACGACAATCGCCGTATTCTTGCCGATTCTTTTTGTGCCTGGCATTGCCGGTATGATGTTCCGCGACATGTCCTTGACGATTTGCGGCGCTTTGACTGTTTCACTCGTGGTGGCAATTACATTCGTCCCGATGCTGTCATATTATATGCTCAAGAGCCCGAGATTTGACAAAACGATCAGAGCCAACTCGGGTAAAGAAGTCGACGATCTTTCCACACTTTCAGCCAAAGAGCAGCAGTCCTTTACGAACCGTATGCGCAAAGGTTACGAAAACATGCTTCGCGGCTTTATTAAAGCTCGTTGGCTGGTCACTTGCGGCGTTGTGCTGTTATTTGCATTATCCATTATTGGTTTTAAGTATCTCGTCCCAATGGAATTTATGCCTGCCAGCGATGACTCATTCTTGAATGTCACTGTGACCACAGAAATGGGTACAGACTCGCGAACGACATATCATACCGTTAAAGAGTGCGTTGAAATTATTAAGGGGGTGATTCCTGATAATGAACGCAAGATGATTAACATCGACGTCGGTTCTTCGGACTCTGGTATGGGTGCGATTTTTTCGAGCGGTGTGAACTCGGGTAAGATTCGTGTGCGTTTGGTCAAACCGAAATTCCGTGATCGCGATATCAATCAGATCATTGACGATGTCCGCGAAGCATTGCGCGATGTTCCTGGTATTCAATATCAAGTCACAGGACGCGGCGGTCCCGGCGGTGGCGGCGGCGGCGATATCGATATTGAAATTTATAACGACGATATTCAAGAAACACGCAAAGTTACCAATCGCATTCGTCGTTTGGCCTTGGCTCGCCCGGATATCGCCGAAGTCAAGCTTTCCGTCGATGAACAGAAACCCCAGATTCAGGTAGATTTTGACCGCGAAAAGATGTCCGAACTTGGCTTGAATACCAGCGTTGTCGGTAACTTGCTGATGATTTTCTTCCGTGGTGTTGAAGCTTCGCGTTACCTCGATTCCGGTGACGAATATGACATCGTTGTGCGCTATGACCGTGCATTCCGTAATAGCATTAAAGAAATCGAGAATATGCCGATTCAGACAAATGCTGGCGATATTGTGCCGCTTTCGACAATTGCTCGTGTTTATGAAAACCTGGCGCCGACAGCTATCGAACGTAAAAATCAGGAACGTTATCAGAAAGTCAGCTTGACCTTGAAGAACTCCTATACCGATGTCAGCGGCAAAACTGTTGATAAAGATTTGAATAAAACCATCAATGAAATCAGCGCAATGCTGGATGAAATTCGTGCAGAAGATAAAGAGAGAGGATTTGATTGGTATTATCAGCTGTCTGGTACAGCTGAAAACTTCCAGGATTCAATGAAAGCTTTGTTCTTTGCTTTGATTATTTCTATTTTCCTCGTTTACATGGTGATGGCCTCCCAGTTTGAAAGCTATCGTGAACCGTTCATTGTTTTGTTGACCGTTCCCCTTGGCTTAATTGGTGTGGCAGCGATCTTTATTTTGACAGGCCGTGCCATGGATATGTCGGCATTAATCGGTGTTATTATGCTCGTCGGTATTGTTGTTAACAATGGTATTGTTATGGTCGATGCCGCTAACCAGAATCGTGCTCGCGGGATGGATCTTGAGACAGCCATTGTTAACGCAGCTCGTACGCGTATGCGCCCGGTTATGATGACGACATTGACAACGGTTCTCTCAATGATTCCTTTGGCCCTCCAAATTGGCGAAGGTTCCGAAACCTGGTCTGGTATGGGTACAACAGTTGTCGGTGGTCTTTCAGCTGCAACATTGCTGACACTTTTCTTCGTCCCCATCATGTACACATTCTTTGCTTCAAAGAAATTTGAAATGCCCGAGTACGAAGAAGAACTGGATGTCATCTCTCGTAAGAAAGATGATGCACCAGAAGTTGCCACGTATAATGCCTAATTGTAAGACATGTTTCTGGGATATTATGTCCCAGAAACTTTATATATTTTGATGAGCATCCCCGAGTGACAGGGAATTGAAAATGAAAACAGCACTCAAATATTTCATCACATCTGCAATATGTGCCGCAGTTGCACTTCCGGCGATTTCGGCATCTGCAAAGCCTTCGAAAAAGAAAAAAGCTGAAGAACCGGCTCCTGTTGTAGCTCCGATACCCTACGAACCTGTAGCCTTGAAACCTGCCGATCAAATGACTTATGAAGATCTCAATCCAGAGGGTGTGGCCATCTATGATCCTGCACTGCTCGATCCCGAAGTCAGCAAAGGAACGACAGAACGTACGCAAGCAGCCCGTGCTACATTGGAACAAACTCACAATTCCCCCATGCCTGGCCGTAAATTCGAAGGCAAAATGCAGGCATTGCCCGGCGAAGAATTCTTGAGCAAGCAGGTTTCTCAAATTTCTGAATTAAACGAAATTAAACCTGGTCCGGCTTTGACACTCAAAGAAGCCCTTTTGATGGCCGATGCCGAAAACCTCGATTTGCAAGCGGCTCGCGTGAAACTCGAAACCACACAAGCACAGCTCAAACAAGCCTGGGCAATGCTGCTGCCCAATATCAGCGCATCCTTGAGCTATGCACACATGAGCGCAGACCCCACGGCATCAAGCAAAGCTATGATGGGGGGGATTATGGAAGCCGTTACACCAGTTTATACATCATTGGTCACCAACGGATTGCTTGATCCTTCCGTGCTAGCGGGTCTGAGTTTCGATTCTCCCGAAGTCGATGCGCAAAATCCATTGTCTGTCGGCTTGACCGTCGGCCTTTCCATTATCAATGTGTCCGGTTGGTTTACCCTTCGTATGCTCGATGAAGTCAAAGATTTGACGGCACTCGGAATTGAAGACGGTCGTCAGCAGCTGCTTTCGGGCGTAGCACAGGCTTATATGGCCGCTCTGCTCTGCGGTGAAGTCGTCAAAGTTCAACGCGTGCAGCTCAAATCCGCACTCGATCAGCTCACCATTGCACAAGGTCGCTATGAACGCGGTGCCGACGTCAAACTCTCCGTCATTCAGGCACAATTTGCCGTCGAAAAGCAACGTCAAGCTCTCATCGATGCGATTTGGTCATACGAAACTGCACGCGATGCCCTGGCTAACGTTCTGAATACGGACGGCCTGCCCGTTCCGCAGCCTACACATATCAAAGCCGTCAATAGTACGTCAGATGAAGCACTCGAACAGGAAGCGATTGACCAAAACCGCACACTCCAAATGAATCGAATGACGCAGGAAATCAATCGTCTGAACCTCAATTCTGCTATCGCGGATTTCATGCCAACACTTTCCGGTGCCTGGCAATATTCCTATAATTTCACCGATCCCGTCAGTTCGTCTTCCTGGACACTGGCACTTTCGTTAAATATTCCATTGTTCGATTATTCCAAATTCGGTGTGCTCGATGAACGTAAAGCCGCCATCCGTGAAACCGAACTTGCGATGGAAAGTACCGAAAATTCCACACGCAATGCTGTCCGAAAGGCCAAACGCGAGTACTATTCCGCACTGTTCAACGTCGATAACGCCAAACGACAAGTTGAACTTGCTCGCGAAGCGCTCGCTTTGACCGAAGCCGCCTACAAAAACGGTGCTTCGACATTCATCGATGTCAGTGATGCACGTAATAGCGTTGCCGCTGCCTCGATTGCCTATGTCACCGCCGGTATTCAGGCCGAACTTTCACTCGTCTCCCTGATTTCCACTCTCGGCCGTGACATCATGGAAGTTGTTTACTAGGGAATCTCTGGAGCATACTTGGGCAGGGCGTTGCGGGGCGCCGTCCCCGCATCGGGGGTAGCCACGTATTTGCTTGCAAATAGCGGCGTAGGGGGCTTGGCCCCCTCATGCGTAAAAAGCAATTGTTCAGACATTCCTTGGCTAAATCCTTTCAATTTCTACAGCCTCGCGGTTCTC
>JAGBXG010000349.1 GCA_017629415.1 Pseudomonadota bacterium
CATTGGGGGTAGGCGCGTATTTGCGCAGCAAATAGCGCCGTAGGGGGCTTTGCCCCCTCAAGGTGAAAAGAGTTCCGATGATTTATAGAATATTCTATATTATATATTGCTTGAATATTATATACTGCTTAAATATTCCCAGCGTTCATATAAAGCTTCAATACGAGCGTTGGCGGCATCGAGTTTGTCGCTCAATTCTTTGGCACGATTGGGAATTTTATAGGTTTCGGGATCGGCAATTTCGGCTTCGATAGCTTCTTTATCGGCTTCGGCTTCGAGGATGACATTTTCGATATTTTTGAGTTCTTCGGTTTCTTTCCAGGTTAATTTTTTAGGTTTTGCAGTTTTTGGCGGTTCAGGTTGTGGTGTTTTTGTTGATTTTGCGGCTTTAGCAGCAGCTTCGGCAGCTTTTTGAGCATCTGCTTCGGCTTTTTGTTCAAGCTCACGTTTATGGCAAATGGTATAGAAATCGTAATCGCCTTCGTAACGTGAAAATGTGCCCAAATCGGCGTCAAAAGCCAGGACTGCTGTGGCCAATCGATTGATGAGGAAGCGGTCGTGTGTGACGAATAAAACGGCGCCATCGTAGTTTTCGAGGGCATTTTCGAGGGTCTGCAGCGAGTCGATATCGAGGTCGTTTGTGGGCTCGTCGAGGACGAGGAGATTGGCGTTGGCGCACATCATTTGAGCGAAGAGGAGACGGCATTTTTCGCCGCCGGATAAGGTGCCGACGAGTTTGTCTTGTTCGGGAACATCGAACAGGAAACGGCTTAAAAATCCGCGTTTATGGACGGGTTCGCGGTTCACATAGACGTGGTCGCCGTCGCCGAGGGCTTCGTATACAGATTTTTTAGGATCGAGTTCCTGTCTGTGCTGTGAGAGGAAGGCGATGTGAGTATTTTTACCGATAATGACGTTGCCGGAATCGGGTTCAAGGCGTTTGGTTAGCACGTTCAGAAGGGTTGTTTTGCCGCAGCCGTTGGCTCCGATGATGGCGCAGCAATCCTCTTTGCGCAATGTAAAATCGAAAGGTTTAAAGATAGTTTTGTCGAAAGATTTAGAAATATTTTCGGCATTAATAATAATATTTCCAAGTCTGGCATCGGCGCTGAAACTCATTTGAAGTGTGGCTTCATGGGTGGCTTTTGCTTTTTCCTGGATTTCATAGAACCGTTCGATGCGTGCTTTTTGTTTGGTGCCTCTGGCACATGGTCCGCGCCGCATCCAATCGAGTTCTGTGACGAGCAAATTGGCATATTTTTCTTGTTCTTTTTTGCGCAGATCCATCAGAGCGGCTTTTTGTTCGACAAAATTGACGTAATTGCCGGCAAAAGAGAGGAGTTCGGATTGATGGATTTCGACGATACGCGTGGCGATAGCATCGAGGAAGGCGCGATCGTGGGTGACGAAAATGACGGCGGCGCGATAATCTTTGAGGAGGCTTTCAAGCCATTCGATGGTGGGTACATCGAGGTGGTTGGTGGGTTCGTCGAGCAGGAGCAGATCGGGTCGTTCGAGCAGCACACGAGCCAGTGCCACACGTCGTTGCTGGCCGCCGGAAAGCGTGCGCATAGGCACGCGCAGCATCGATTCAGGGATATTCAGTCTGCGCAGCATGCCTTCAATATCGTGCTGAAGTTCCCAGCCGCCGTGAAGTTCAATTTCGCTCTGAAGCCGTTCCTGTTCATGGCTGAGGCGGTCGATTTCTCGTTCATCCGTAGCATCCGCAAGCTGTGTGCATATCATTTCATAAGTATTGATTCGGTCTCTGCGCGGCTGCAAGGCTTTGGCGACAACGATTTCCGGCGTATCATCTTCGGCAAAAGTTGGATTTTGGGGCAAATATGAAACATGTATCTTTTGATGAAACGAAATTTCGCCTTCATCGTGATATTCCAAACCCGCCAAAATCTTTAAAAATGTTGATTTTCCGCATCCGTTATGCCCGATCAGGCCGATTTTTTCGCGTTCAGAAATCAGCAGATTGAGGTCTTCAAAAACGCTTTTTGCGCCGTAAGATTTACCTAAATTTTGTATTGTGAGTAGCATATATGCCCGTTTGAGTGGTGAGTTTAAGGAGTGCGTTTGAGTTTGCGGCAATTTCTATATGCCAACGCGCTCAAAATCTGGCGCGTCTGTTTATCACAAATGTTGGCATTCAAGGATATTTGATGGATAATATTTGCAAGATAAAATCTAAAAACAGGCCTAGAAACAATGTTGCAGGGAAGGGGTGAGTCGGGTAGTTTGGAATATTGAAAACGGGCTATGCGTCATAGCCGCATACGCCCTTTTATGGTGTGTCCTTTGCCTTGCGGCATACGGCCACACTTATTATTTTGTTGATGATATTCATCTCAAATTCATGGCGATTATTCCGATATTTTATGGCTGATTTAAAATTATCTATTTTAGATTCAAATTCTAATATTTCACATGAATATAATGAAGTTTCTGCGATTGAGATGCCTGATATGGGTATTCCGGAAGCGTTAAATGAAAAATATATATACCTTAATAAGCTTGGCAAAGGATCGCAGGGTCAGGTTTGGCTGGCTCAACGCAAGAGTGACGGCGAACGTGTAGCCATCAAGCAGCTCAATGTGCATTCTGTCACGACGTGGAAACAGTATGAATTGTTTAAGCGTGAGGCCCGTATTCTTGAAAGTCTGAATATGGATGGTGTTGTGCCATTTTATGAATATATTGAAGATCTTGAGGCCAAGCCACCCTTTGTCTGCATCATTCAAAAGTTTATCGAAGGCCAAACATTGGGCGAAATGCTTAAGGCCAAGCACAGATTTGAGACGGAAGCGATATATGACATCATTGCGCAGGTTCTGGGAATTTTACAGAAGCTTCATACACACGAGCCGCTTGTGGTGCATCGTGATATCAAGCCTTCAAACTTGATGCTGACGCCATTAGAAAATGGTCGCTATAAAGTGACATTGCTCGATTTTGGTGCTGTTGCGAACCCTCAAGTGCAAAATGGTGGTTCTACGGTAGCTGGAACTTATGGTTACATGCCGCCCGAGCAGCTGATGGGTCAGGCACAGCCTGCCAGCGATATTTATGCTCTTGCGGCACTCGCGGTGGAAATGCTTTCTGGGACATCGCCGGCTGATATCGCCGTTTGTGACTTTAAACTTGTGATTGAACCATATTTGCAGCATCTTCCCAAAGAGGTCGTTCAGACCTTGAGCATGATGCTTGAACCAGCTGTTGAGAACCGCATATGTGATCATACGGCTTTGATGGCTCAGTTTGATGCATTAGCGAACAAAAAAGAGCCTTCTTTGCTCAGGTTTTTGCGTCGAACGGCGTTGCCCAAGCTTGAGGATGTTGAAAGCATTTGCCAGCCCGGTAATTATGAGATTTGGCAAAATTTAGATCAATCTTCTGATATAGAGTTTGAGAGTTGTCCCTGTCATTTGGATGTTAAATTAGCTGAGCATGAGCAAAAAAACTCAGATTCAGCTCGTTTTAGTTTATGTTTTATATTATTTACGGTTGCAATGTTGATTGTTATGAGTTTATTTGCAACTGGACATCCGATTGCAGGTATGACAACGATGGGATTATCGGTTCCAATAAGCATTTTTTTGGCATACTATGCAAAACCTTTAACAACACGCACGGCCTTAGACTGTCAAGGTGTTTCGCCTGTTCCAAAAGTCTCGGCATTGACTTGGAAAGAAATTCATCAATTATTAAACCAAGGTCAAAAGGTTGTGGGTCAAATTTCCGCGATATATTATCAAAATATTGATGAGAAATATGATCTTTATTTCAAAGAGAATCGTAAGCAAGAGGAATTGATTGCCTATGATTTTCCGAAATTTTGGGTTATTTATCGTTTTAAATTTCAAGGTGAATATCCCTTTGAGTTTTATGGCGAGCTGTTGACGTATACATCGCCTGAAGGGCATTATAAGATCGGTGATCCGATTACATTAGTTGCTGATATTTCTGTATCAAATAGATTTATGATGCAATTATCAGTTGTACCTTATCCCTATCCTTTTGGTGATGTGTGGCAAAAAGATAATATTGTATATACATGCGATTTTAACAAGGCATCACTGATGAATGGTGATGTATTGGCATGTGAAAAGCAATTGAAACTGCATTGTTTATCATCTTTGCAGTTTGAGCACAATTCTGTAGGATTTGAGTCTATTTCCAATGCGGAGCAGAGTCTTAGCACGCACGATTCTGCGAATTTCAGTCATCAAAATATTGTTTTATCTGAAACAAAGACTGAAAAGGTTGAAGTTTATCCTCACAGGTATTTGGAGTTTGGGGCTAGCCGTAGATTTTACAGCGTTTTAGCAGAGCGATATCTCAAAAGATTCGAATCTGGAGATGAAGAAGCCATCATGAAAGCAGCTGATATTTATCAGAATATGCTAAACGACAATACCATGGCTAGAGAGCTATATTGGTTATTGCTTGATCAGTATATCTATAGATATGTTGCCGGAGATGATAAATATTTTTCGACCGCTCAAACATTCTATAATAAGCATCTTTATCTCAAACCGTCGTCTCATACAGTTTTGGAAGAAACGACAGATTATAGATTTTACTCATCTATTGCTGAACGACTTGTTCCAAAATTGAGTTTGGGTGAATATAGATATATTCATGTTCTTGAAATGATTTATCGGGATAAGCTTAATCGTTCCGATGATGCAAAAATATTGAGAAAATTGCAAAGCCTCATCAATAAGGCGCAACTTGATGATATTCAAGCTTGTATGCAGATTGGGGAGATTTATGCATTAAATCTTAGAAATGGAGAGGTTTCAAATGGATGGTATCAGCGAGCTATAGATTTATATTTGATGAAATATAAAAGAGAAAATAATATTCAGTGCTGTTTAAAGGCGGCGGCTATTTATAAAGATTATTTAAACGATGAAGAATCTGCTCAGAAGGTTTACTATGAAGCGATAGAATTTTATTTTAAAAAAGGCAGTATAGAGGCTTGGAGAAAAATTACATATATCTTCCGCCATTATTTGAATATTCAAACAATAAGTCATGAGATCCACCAAAAAATGGCGAATGTTTGCTTGGAATCATTTGATTTTATGAAAGCGCTCAATACTCAATTTGCATTAGAACTTGCAGACCTGCTTAAAAATAAATTTTCAGATACTATAACGTCCTCAAAGCTTTATCGGAAAGTGGCCGATACATATATGGAAATGTTTGTGCTTATGAATAATGCGTTCTTTGTTCATAGGGCAGTAAAGATCTATAAAGATGAGCTGTCTGATGAGCAGGCAGTGCAAAGAGCG
>JAGBXG010000350.1 GCA_017629415.1 Pseudomonadota bacterium
ACACTACAATGGCCACCAAAGCCGCACCCACCACAATTAAAATAATCAACATTTTGCGGTCGCGCTCTTCCCGCGTGCCACCGGTCGGATAACTTGCCACAGCCTCTGCAGGAGATACAACAGACGAAACACTCGAAGCCGGACTTAAATTGGCCATCGGAATTCCACCAGGCGTCCCGGCAGACTCCGCAGGTGCCGCAGAACCAGACGGAACCGGCGCAGATATAGAACCCGTTCCTGCTGTCCCAATAAAATGTGTTTCAGCTTCCTCAGATACTTTCTGCAAATCGATACGCGCCAAGCTCATCGAACTGAACCCAGCACGAAGCTGCGGCGCATCCAAAGCATACGATATCGCCTTAAGCAAATCTAACGCCGTCTGCGGACGCTTTTCAGGTTCTTTCATCAAGCATTGATCCACCACCTCACAAAGCGTCTCAGGAATCCCCTGACGCTCTTCAACCATCGTCTTCAGAGGACTCGGAATCTCATTGACATGCTTGTAAAGAATAACATTATCATTAGAACCATTAAACGGTTTACGCCCCGCAAGCATCAAATAAAACATCACGCCAAGTGCATAAACATCCGTACGCGGATCCGAAGCACCGGTTAAAATCTGCTCAGGAGCCATATAAGACGCACTGCCCACAAGCTGCTGCTCTTTCGTCAAATCCTCCTGTCCCTGGGCAAGCTTGGCAAGACCAAAGTCCAAAATCTTGACAAAATTCGACTCACCTTCGAGCTCAGCCAGAATAATATTCGCAGGCTTAATGTCACGATGAATCAACCCCAGCTTATGCGCTTCGCCAATGCCTTTCAGAATCTGAACCGCAACAGGCAAAAATTCATCCAATGTCAATGCACCATGCGCCTTCAAATATTTGCTCAGCGTCACACCTTGCGCATATTCCATCACGATATAGGCAAGATCACCATCTCGACCGTAATCAAAAATCGTCACAATATTCGGATGCTGAAGACGGCTCAAACCCTTCGCCTCACGTTCAAAACGACCTACCGCATCCTCATCATCCAAAAGCGCAGGATTCAATACCTTGATACACACATTGCGACCAAGATTCGTCTGCTGAGCAAGATAAACTACGCCCATCCCGCCCTTGCCAATACGACGTAATATCTGATATCGGCCAGAAATGACTTCGCCTTCGAGTTCTTCAAGTCCAATTCGCACGTGCGTTCAATCCTTACTTGGGCAATTTTATGCCGTCCAATACCCTGCAGAATCCCTTCAGCAAAACACTGAAAACATCTGCAATACCTCACCATGCGCCAACACCTTCTGATACGCTCCAAAATACATGCTAACGCAAAACCAGCCGCATCCTCTGCAGCAGGATAAAATGAAAATACTAATAGAGTGTATCAGGGCCTTTTGACAAGAAATTCTCGGAAATTTCGAACACAAAACATCATTTTTTAAAAATTCAGTCCAACCTTATCAAAAAAAACTATTTTTTGACAAACTCGCGCTATGGGACGGCCTGCAGCCGCCCATACGCGCTCCTTGCACCGCTATGGGACGGCCTGCAGCCGCCCATACGCGGTGCTTCACCTGCTTGTCACTGCATCTTTCCAGTCGGTCACGTGCGCTAGCCCCCAAAAACCGTCATCAAGTACAAATGGTTAAAATTATTCCAAGCAGAATGGAATATAGGGTCCCATTTCTCCCCAAAACGCGAGTCAACAGTACCCGTCCGACCCATGAAAATCGCCACATATTGTGGGATTCCAAAGGGCAGCGCCCTTTGGCGGGGTGTGGGGCCGAGCCCCACACCCCAGACCCCACAAAAGCCCCACAAAAAAAGCTCAAACTCAAGGCTTCAAGA
>JAGBXG010000046.1 GCA_017629415.1 Pseudomonadota bacterium
CAGCTGCATCAGAAACAGCTGCATCAGAAACAGCTGCATCAGAAACAGCTGCATCAGAAACGACAAATCAGGAAACACCTGAAACTGTCGAAAAATTGCAATCTGTCGATGAGGAAACACTCAAGGCTTATCGCAGCTATAAAGCCGCCGTGGAACGGTACAAACAAGAAATCAATAACTATCGCATTGATTTGCGCCGTTCGTTAATGACCGATTATCAAAACCGCCTCTCAAGCGTAGATAACGCTTATGCTCAAAAAATATCTCAATTGCGTTCCGAAGAAGCACTCATGCGCGATAACGTCATTGAACGCATGGAAGCTTTCCTGAAACGTTATGGAGAAACCCACGAAAAATCAGCCGATATCCTGTACCGTCTGGCGCGTTTGCACTATGAACGCGCCGATGAACAATATCTCTCAGATAATACCGGCACCATGGAACATCCAGATTTTACCATTACATTGAGTTATCTGGATAAACTTCAAACCAATTTCCCCAAATATGAGCAAATGGACGGCGTGCTCTATTTGCGCGGTTACTGCCAGTCACAAATGGGACAAACCGATGCCTCCCGTGATACATTCATGACACTGGTCAGTGCTTATCCCGACAGCCCGAGACGCGCCGAAGTCTTAACACGCATTGGTGAATATTATTTCTCAAAATCACAAGATGCTATCTTGGGTCTGGGCGGCGAAATCCTGTGGTCTGAAGCCCTCAAATATTACACAGAAGCCGTCGATATCGGACAAGATACGTCGGTTTATGACCGCGCCCTCTACCGTAAAGCATGGACTGAATATTACACTGAAGATTACGATGGCATGCTCCGAGACTTTATCGCCCTCGTCGGATATGCCGATAACGTTGCAAACGGCAGCGCTCTGCGTAATGAAGCTATCGACTTCATGGCCGCCGCATTGGCCGAAGAAGACTGGGATCTCTCCGATGATGTCTCGATTGACCCAGACTTCGGTATGAAACGCTTTAATAAATATCTGAACTCCGGAGAGCCTTTTGAAGCAGAAGTCCTGAGAAAATTTGCCGATACATTGATGGAACAAACGCGTTATGAACATGCGGCCGAAGCCTACGAAGCTTACATCAATCGAGGCACCTGCGCCGAAGATTTGCCCGAAGTCATCCGCGTCTATGTCGCCGCTTTGAACTACGCAGGCCAAATGGATAAAGCCGCCGATGAACAAAGCCAAATCGAAAGCCGCATCGGTATCGACTCAGAATGGTACAAATGCCAAGAACGTGAAGGCAATCTCGAAGCCATTGCCGCCGCCAATTCAGCCTCACAACAAGCCCTCAAAAACTCGATTATGGCATACCATGACCGCGTTACCAGAGCTGAAGACGACGTCCGTCAGGCTGAAGAATTCCTCGCCAGTGCCAAGTCCGATGAAGATAAAATGGTCGGACAATATAAACTCGAAGAAGCTCAGAAAAAACTTATCCAAACCAACAGAGAATTGGCCGAAATTACGGCGTCATTCGTCAAACGTTATCCCAACGACGAAGAAAATTACAATTACAGATATCTGTTGGGACAGGCTTACTATTATTCCAATCAATACGATAAATCCATCGATGCCTTCATGGCCATTCGCGATATCGAAAACTCAAGATTCCAAGCCGATGCCGCGCGATATGTCGCCGACTCGTACGAGTTCCTTATCGAAGAAAAAGCCAATGAAGATTTCAATTATGTCTATGCATTGACACTGACAAAACTCATCGAACGCGTCAACTCTGGACAACTGACCATCCCGGAAACACCAACAAGCATCCTGTTGTCAGGTGCCGTCACCATCGTCGATAAAGAAACTATCGACGCAGAAATGGCAAACCGTAAAGGCGGTTCTGTTCCTCGCGAAATGCCCGAAGACGTACAAAAACTCGTCGATGCACGCGAAGCCTTCAGCGAAATCGAAACTCAAATGGGCAACGCTGAAACCGAAAACGCACTGGCTCCACAATATCGATACGATAACGCCATGATCTATTACAATTATGGCAACTTCGAAGAAGCTGAAAAACGATTCAATCAAATCATCGAAAAATCACCTGCTTCACAACATGCCGCCAGCGCCGCCGAAATCATTATCGCCGAATACGAAATGCGCGGCGACCTCGACAAAGTCGCTGAACTGTCTGATAAATACGCCACCATGCAGCTCGGAGCTTCCGGCGACGACGATATCGTCAACTCAAGATTCAAAGATAAAAAATATAATGCTTTGTTCAAAAAAGCATTCAACCTGTTTGACAACAAACAATATCTCGAAGCTGCTGCAGAATTCATCAAGATTATCGAAGAAAATCCAACATTCGAACATAATAACCGCGCACTCTATAACGCTGCCTATGCTTACGAACAAATGAAGCACTACGACAGCGCTATGCAGCTCTACCGCCGCGTACTCGACGAATATGGCGAAACCGAAGAAGCCGTCAACGCCCTCTACCGCATCGGCGTGAACGCCGAAAAATTCTTCGACTTCGATACAGCTGTCGACACGTTCATGTCGTTGTATAACAACAAAAAACCGCTGTATCAGAATTTCAAAAATCGCGTCAATGCACTGCGTAATGCCGCTAAAATTAAATTGCTCATCGAAGATAAAAAAGGTGCCGCTCAACTCCTCGAACGCTATCATAAAGACTTCCCAGGACAAGACGATGCACCGCAGTTCCTTTATGAAGCCGGACGCTCTTACGCAGAATTGGATAAAACTGACGAAGCAACACGAATTTTCAAAGAATTCCGAAAAAAATATGCTTCCGATCCCTCAATGCGCGCATACGTCATCGCTTCTTACGTCGTAGAAGCCGATATGATGCGACCCAATAAACGTAAACTCGAAGACGCCATTTCGTATTACGAAACCGCACGCGCACTCTACCAAAATGCTCCAGCCGCCGCAGGAGCTATCGGACGAGATAATACCGCAAAAGCTGCATACGCATTGGCCGAAATCGAATACGAAGAATGGGCTGCCAAAACATTCAAAGGTAAAATGCAAGCTATGATGACTCAACTCAAAGATCACATGGCTGAAATGAAACGCATTTACAATGAATTCTCACAAGTCATGACTTATAACAGCCCCATCTGGGGTATCGCTGCACGCTATGCTATCGCACGCATGATGCACGAACTCGTCGATACACTCGAAACCGTCCCAAGACCCTCCGATATCAAAGAAGGTAGCGATAACCACCTCGCGTTTTTAGCCGCTATGAGCGATATGGCTACCGGTACACGAGATGAAGCCATCAAAATGTACCAAAATGCCATCGAAGCTTCACGTATGGCAGGCATCAGTATGGAATGGACAAAGAAAAGTCTCGATGGCTTGAAACAGCTCGACAGAACTGCAAGCGAACAAGAAAGACTTGACCCCATGAAGAACGTTTATAGCTCAGGTCCGCTCGTCACACCGTCTGCTCTTAAAGCTCGTGAAGAAGCACTCGCAGAAGCAGAAGCTAAAGCTGAAGCAGCACTCGCAGAGGCAGAAGCTCAGGCAGAAGCCGAAATCAATCATGACAACAACGCCGACGACGCAGGAGAATAAAGCATGATGATCTGCAAAAAATCCCTCTTCAGATGGCTGTTCGTTGCCGCCATGACCGTCATGGTCCCAGCTTGCGCTTCAAGTAATAAAACATCTGAAACAGCCGCCACTAAATCCAAAAAGTCTTCAAAAAAAGGAAAAAAACTCGGAAATAAAGTGGCCAGAACCGTATACAACGTCGATGCCATCGACGCCGCTTCCACTGATATCGAAAATGCTTTGGCTACCGCTAGCCAGGGAAACGTACCCGCTGCTATCGTCGCTTTGCAAAATATCGCTAAAAAAAATCCCAAAGCTTTTCTCGCACATTACAACCTCGGGATCCTGCAAGAACGACAACACGACGATGCCGCAGCTCGAGCAGCCTACGAAGCCGCTTTAAATGCCGAACCCAACTTCTCACCGGCACTCATGCAAATGGTACGCATGGATATCAGAAGCGGAAACCCAAGCGCAGGTATCTCTAAAGCCAATCAATATATCACAGCCTCACCCGATGCCTTCGAACACAATTACGCAAAATTGGAGGCCATGATCGCCAATAAGCAATACGATGATACCATCGCTCTCATCCGTACTTTGCTCAAACAAGACGAGGCAAACGCTAAACTGCGCTACTACCTCGCTATGACAGAATTCGAGAAAAAACGTTATCGTTTGGCCGATTTTATCGTCGGAGAATCGCTCGAAATCGACCCCGAAGACTACGAAGCCTTATTCCTGCGTGCACGCATTCACGATGCACTCAGCGAAGAAGATGTCGCACTCGTACCGGGTATCGCCGCAACACTCGATACCGTCCTCGAACTCAATCCCGATCACCTCGAAGCACTTTGGATGCGAGGCGTCATCTACTATGAAGCCAGCAACTATCAACAGGCAGAACTCTTCTTCCGAAAAATTCTCTCACTCAACTCCAAAACCGTTGGCGCATATATCAACTTAGCTAACACACTAAAAACTCTCGATCGCGGTCCCGAAGCCGAAAAATTGCTCCAAAAAGCTCAAGAACTCGATCCGAAAAACGGACTCGTTTACTTTGCTTTAGGTACGCTCTATCTCAATACCGAACTCATTAAACTCCCGGGCCTCAAAGATATGGATCGCCTCAAAATGGCGAAAATTAACTTCGAAACCGCTCAGCAAAATTGGACATCTAAAGACGATATCGCACTCGCAAAAGGCTATATCCGTACCACAGATGATGCCATCGAAACCTTGCAAGCGATGCTCGATGCCGAAGCCCTGTTCGGAACACCATCAGACGACGAAGGCTTCGGCGATGACGAATTCAGCGATGACGGCAGCTTTGACGATTCCGGCGACAGCTTCAAAGTCGATGACGCCGAAGACGACAGCAACGCTTTCAAAGTCGATTGATGCCAAATTTTCGCAACTCATCCTTTCAAAATAGGCAATTGCCATGAAAAAAATACTCATCTTCATCACCCTGCTTTGCATCGGAATTCCAACCACAGCATGGGCACAAGACGACAAAAACGTCGCACCCATCTCCTTCGAACTCGACGAGGAAAAACTCTCCATCGAAGCAGACATTCCATCCGTCGATCTCATCCTTTCATTCCGCGAAATCCAAGAACGTGGCAGCTCCATGAAAGCCTCATTCCTCGATGAAATCATCGAAAGCGCCAAAGATGAACCGTTCTAAAACGTCAAACATGGATTAAAAATCACCCCTTCTGCCAATATTCTGAAACAGAAGGGGTTTTTTTGTGCTGCAATGCTGATTTGTACGCTGCTATTTTGACCTGAAGGCCAAAATACGCAGCGTTTTGCGTTTGCTATCGTGCTTTGCACGATACGCAACGCTTTTTTTGAGTTCCATTCAAAAATAAAAATCTTTCAAACGGAATGGGACACAGAGTCAATTTTGCTCCTAAACATCAGTAACCAGTACTCGACTCACTTACAAAAAACATAAATCCCTATTGTGGAATTTCAAAAAAGCACCCAAAAAACTCTGACAGCTAGAAATTCCTTTGAGTTTATTCTGTTTGCGGAGCAACACACAAAGAACTGACACCGGAAACATAAGCACGAATTTCATCACGCCAGAATTCGCCATCAAATGTCCAAAAAGCATCGGTATCGCGTTTTTGGAAAGTCACCTGATCTGATACAGATTGTGGTGTTTCGCATTGACCGCCGGACGCGACAATCTTGAGGCATGCGGCTTCGCGCTGCCGTTGTGCCAATCGAATTTCAATGGCAATCTGAGAAGCCGAAATATCAAGCGCATGCAATTCGCTGGCAGCTTTGTCATAAATACCGGCAAGCAAAGTCGCCATAAATTGCTGCCGTTGTGCAATGGCATTGTCGTAAACAGCTTGTAACTGAGGCAAAGAAGTAAATGCAGGACCCGCATGCTGACTTAAAGCCGCACGTTCCTGACTCAGCAAACGAATGCTCCGATGTACAGCACGAAACGTATTGTCGTTAATCACGCGATAATAAATCGATGCCGGCAATGCTGATTTTTCTGGGTTTTCAGCATGTCGAATCACTTGATTGTAATAATCGCGAGACGGCGTTTGTGCCAAATATTCCTTAAGAGAAGAAGCATCTGCCAGAACTGTGTTGCGCAAAGCCTCAAGGGCATGATCGGCCATTTCGTAACGACAAAGCCCCAAATAAGCACCTGCCTCGAGCAAAAGCAAATCAGGCAGCCATGCTTTTTTAAAAATAGGTGCTCTCAAAGCGTGTGTCAAAGCAAGGGCATTGGCATGATTTTGCGCAAAAAGCTGGCCCCAGGCATCCTCTAACAAGGCATCCCGTAAATGATGACTACGGATATCAACACGACGATAGAAAGTATCCGCTACATCATATGCATGATTTTCGAATGCAATACGTGCAAGTGCAAGCCAGGCAGTATTTTTGAGTTCAAACGCTGTATTGTCATCTTCAAAACCTGATAGCGCCTCAATGGCTTCGTTGAGATACTCTGCGGCGGTTTTGAATTTGTATTCGGGTGCGCGGACAGCAAGAGTTGCCAGTAAAATGCGCGCGCGAGGATAGTAAATCGTCCCTTTGGGCACGTTGGAAAGCAGCTGTTTGGCAAGCACAGGGTCTGGCTGAGGACCATAAACAAGGCTGTAACCGATAAAATAGAGATAAGCATGACGACCGGAATCGGTAACAAGTTCCGCATGTTCTTTGATTTTAAGCGGTGCTGTACTCGTATAATCCGAAGCATGTGCTGTGACTAAAAATGCCTCAAGTGTCGGCGTAAAATCTTGAAGTTGAGCTTTGGATTGCAAAGCTTGATCGAGATAAGCCGCTGCCATTGCCGGTGCATTCAGCTTTTGCAAAGCAAGCCCGATACATTGATTTAATGCCGCTCCAAGTGGTGTATCTAATGGCGCTTGACTTTGTTCAGCCAGGGTCAGGCAAGACTCAAGTGCACTGATGGGCTGCGTATCGATTTGGCGGCGATATCCTATGACTTTGGGCACTTCAGAATCATAAGCACGTTCCGAAGCCGTTGCAGACTGAAGACGGGCGTACCGCCGGGCAACCTTAGATTCAACAGAATAAACCTCATAGGCTTCTTCAAAGAATTTGCGGAAGACAAGCGGCACATTGGATGACTCGATGGGAGCAAGTATAACGTTTTCACCCTCGGGCAAAATGGGAACAAGCCCCGTATTTGACGATGCTGGGACAACGGGCGCAGGTACAACAGGCTCTGGGACAACAGGCGCAGGTGCGACAGGCTCTGGGACAACGGGCGCAGGTACAACAGGCTCTGGGACAACGGGCGCAGGTGCGACAGGCTCTGGGACAACGGGCGCAGGTACAACAGGCTCTGGGACAACGGGCGCAGGTGTTGCAGGTGCAGCCATTGCATCACCGCTGGTTTCAAGGACTTTTCTGCGTTTGGCAACGGCGGCGGCAACTTTCATCGAAACGCCGGCTTGATTCAGCGCCTGATAATCTTCCTTGGTCATGGCCGGCAAATCATTGGCCCCATTAATCACGGTGATAATGACATCATCGCTGACCCCTTGCTGCATCATCACAATGATGTCCTGAAGGGAAAGTGCATGTGCATCAGCCGGAGCAAAAGCCATGCTGACAGCCAAAAAACAGGCGGCAAAAATAGACCTGATAGGGAGGGAGCTGAGTTTCATCATTCTTAGACCTCCGGCAGGAAGAAACTGACACCCACAGAGAATGTACACGGCACATACCAACGTGTGGGAGCTTTATAAAATCGCAGCGAAGCTTCAAGACGCAAAGCCAGCCAATCGAGGAAGAAAATATGGGCATCGGTGCCCAAAATACCTTGAGCTTGAGCTGTCAAACTGCGATTTGTCCGTGCTTCATTGGCCGCTTGAGAAAAAACAACACCAATGCCTGCAAAAATACCCCAGTCAAATCGACCAAGATTAAATGTTTCAACAGTTGATTTGCCGTAAACAGGATGGAAAGTAGCCAAAAGCGCCATATCACCGCGCTGTTCATCGCCGAGCAATTGAGAATCAATCGTCGATTGATGGGTTTCCATAAATTCCGTCAATGTGGTGTCGCTATGGATCATGAGCAAAGAACCCCGAAGTCCAAGACCCCACATTTCAGTAAAGCGGTAATGGATATCTAGTGTAATAGGAAAATAATTGTAATAATCATCGGTCAAAATGAGACCGAAATTCAGGGCAATTTCAAACCGGCGTGCCGTGGTGAAAACCTGATTGCCAACATGAGCTGGGATATTCTGGGTTGTCCATTGAGCTTCGAGATCGTCATCAATGGCATCGGCATGCGCAGGCATCGCACAGGCAAGAGAAAGCACAAATGTTGCGATGATGGCCAAAAAACAAGGGAAATGTCTTAAAAATGAAGGCGACGCGTATGGAGTTGCCGTCAGGCAACGACATAGCGGAGCCGAAACGCGCGTATGAGGCCGGCGGCCGAATAGCGCGGATACAAAAGACATATCATACGTGGCATGCGAAGGCTTTGTTGTCATCATGATCCAGCTCCTAGTCGATCAGGAATGAGACGCTGAGGCTGAATTCGGAAGCTGTTCCGAGGCCCTTGTCATTCTGCTTGCCGTAAAGATATTCGCGAAAATCCAGACGAACGCCTACGAAATCCACAAAGACAAAGCGAAGCCCCAGTCCAAGATTGCCTTCAAAAGAAGCGCCGTAATGAATTTGACCGGGAATCAATTTGTCGGGTGTTTCAACGATTTGTACGCCCAAACCCGCAGATACATTGAGATCAAAATGCGCAATGCCTTGACCGGCCCATGCAAATTTGCCCATGAAAACCGAAAAAACAGGATTGAGGGCAAAACGCGCGACCTGATATTCCTGAATCGTTACACCGCGAAGCTGGGTATGATCGGCAGTATTTTGGGTTAAATCATCGTAACCAGGCGTTGTAAAACGCATGCACTTCTGACCCGAAGCACGAAGCTGATTATCGCCTGTTTCGCCGGAAAAACAGCCCATATATGTCGCCGAAAGCTCGAGTGAAACCCATTCTTTGAAATGATAGGCACCGCGAAGCGTGACGGGTAAATAAACGAGAAAAATATCCGACGCGATAGTTCCTAAACCCAGTGTGATTTCACCGCGCCCGGCTTTGGTAAACGGACGCGGTTCAATGACAGCAATGGCTTTTTCGCTCGCACTTTGCATCGGATCGAAAACTTCATCGCCAACATCGAGCGAAATGGCCTCGGCATATGCCTGAGAACCGAATGGAAACAGGCAAAGAATGAATAAAAATATCCATGAGATGTGTTTCATCGGCCTATTTCCCCAGGAAAATCATGCGATAATCCATCGTTTCATTTTGTTCATTCATGCGATGAGCCTCAAACATAACGGCAGAATTGCCAACAGTGGCAACCATTGTTGCGGCCAAACGATAGGTGCGTTCTTTGGGCAGTTTGACCGAAAATTTCAAGGGAACATCCCAATAAGATTCGGAATTAATAGCCAAAGTTCGCATGATTTTCGAAAATTGAACAGGATTATTGAAGATATAATGCGTTCCACAGCTGGCGGAAACGGCCTGAGCATAGCGAATATCTGTCGTATAACCGCTCATCACGAGTTCGAGCCAATGCAACGGCATGGATGCATTGGCCTGAACGAGACGGCTGAAAACCTGGAAAGCATCGTCAGTACCCTCATTAGGTATGCCGTCTGTCATGGCAATGGCCGTCCGACTGTAAGCTGTGTTGGCTGAATCCTGAAGTTTTTGCATCGCCGCCGCCGCTGTTTCCCAAATCGGAGAACCGCCGCTTGGCGACGGATATTTGTTCATGACTTCGGATTCCCATACTGCTTCAGAACGCATCCATGCCGGAGAAGCATCATAAACACCGGTTTCGCCATATCCGTTGGCAAAGTGTGCCGAAAATTCATAGCGCGGCTGTGTTTCTTCGGTCAAAGCAAGGCTTTCCATAAACTGATTGAGACCGACTTTTCTATATTGGTAAGGATCTGTCGCCACCGATATGTCAGGAATACCTGTTTCAGCACTGCCGTCAAGAGTTGCTGAATTATCGATGATAAAAGCAAAAGAACGACCATCGGCATTCAGGCTTTGAATCTGATCATTTACTGAAGATTGAGCTTTGAAATGCGTAAAAACGGGATCCGCTTCTGGCGTGATGGTTGTGGCGTAAACACAGAATCTGGACGGCGCATAATAATATTGATCAATCCCCATTTCAGCAGCACTCAAGCATGCCGCGTTTTCGGGACAATCGGATACAGACTGACAAGTCATGTCTGTGCCGTCTTCAGAAATGACAAAAAACCAGCCATCTGAAAAAACAATGTCATCGGCATTAAAATTTTTGCCTGGATCGAGCACATCACCAAGCGCAGCATAACGCCTGCCCGGTGTCATTCGCGCATCCAATGAAGTCAATACGCTGAAACGAAAGACGGCATCCGCTGTTTCGGCATTGCCGCAAACCGGAGACACCAAGCCTTGAACAGATGCCTCAATGATCTGCTCTTCTTCGAATGTCAGTTCAGCTACGGTATCGCATCCGCATAATGCGTTTACCATCCAACATGACACAAAAATACTTAAACCAAATCGCCAATTATGATGCATGAGCTTGCGCCCTCATTGAAATCTTAAATCGCCAATTGCGGCGCACCATACTGCCATTTTATCGGCAACGGGGGAATATTTTTTGGTCAACGATACGCGTCAAAACAAAATTCTTTGCCAAAATTTTGTTCGTATCCAAATGCGTCATCTCAAGACAAAGACGACTTTTCCATCAAAAACAAAACAGTTTTTTAAAAATACAAAAAAACCTCGAAGATTCGAAGTTTTTTCAAAAATTCGAGGTTTTCATGGAAAAGATTTTTTTAAAAATTACAGCTGCATCGGCATAACGATGAAATCGAGTGTCTGTGTGGAAACATCGCGAAGCACAGCCGGAGAATCCATATCGATGATTTCAAACGAAACATAATCGTTATCGATGACGTTCAAAATATCCATGATATATTTCCAGTTAAATCCGGCAACAACACCCGTGCCTTCGTAATCGGCTTCAATAAAATCGTTCATTTCGCCCGATTTTGAATCATATGTCGAAACATCCATGCGTCCATGGCTCAGGCTGAGTCGAATCGTACCTGTTGTTTTATTCGTAAAAATCGAAGCACGTTTCAAAATCTGCTGGAAATCATCGCGGCGAATCACGGCTTTGTGATCGAGCATCGAAGGAATGACTTTTGAAAAATCGGGGAAACGACCGGCAATCAAGTTGATATAAAACGTCGTCGAAGATGACGTCACAACAAATTTATTGCTGGCAATATCGATACTGATTTCACCGCCTTCGATATTTTTATCGAGTTCGACCAAACCTTTACGGCGAATGATAACGCCTTCGTTGAAATTGCTATTGATTTCGCCGGTAATACTGATGCTGTCTTCAGCTCTGGAAAGACGATGACCGTCTGTTGAAACCATCTGAATCTTGCCGTTTTCATGAATCGTAAGCAATGCACCCATGAAATCGGCACGGCTTTCATCGTTCGAAATGCTGAACATCGTTTTGTTAATCAATCGCTTGAAGATAGCAGCATCCAATGTCACAGACGAACGTACACTTAAAGATTCAATCTTGGGATATTCGTTAATGTCACTGCTCGGAATACGGGCTTTAAAGTTCCCGGCTGAAACAAGAATCTGGCTGCCTTCATTGGCAACAAGAATTTCAACATTGGCCGGCTGATTCTGAACAGTATCGAGCAAACGACGTGCATTGATAGCAATCCGGCCTTCTTCAATCACATGGGCATTTTCAACCACGCGAAGCGTAATATCAAGGTCAGTACCCGTCACAATAATGGAGTTATCACGTGCTTCAATCATACATGAGCTCAAAATCGCAAAACTGCCGCGTCCATTGCAGACGCCATCAATGCGTTTGAGAACTCGCGAAAATGTATCTTTATCCAGTGAAAACTTCATTCGTGTATCCCCATGAATTTAAAGTGAAAATTTGATTTGAATCACATGAATCCAGACAAATATCCAGATACATCGTCAAAAATAGACCGTATATTTTCAATGTATTGCAAGAGCCTGTCAAGTGCAATTCAAGGTTTTTTAATGGATCAAATCGCTTCAATGCGTTCAAACAGAAAGAAATCTATGACAAACATAGAGCATTTTGAAACGCCGCTATTTGCCAAGGCAAATACGCGTCGCATGGGCGCCTGCTATTTGCGCGGCGTATGGTGTGAAACGCCATAGCCGTGCAGGCGTCAGCGTATGACGGCAAAAAGGCGGCCTGACGGCCGCCATGCCGGCATAGCTGCGCGCAAATACGCTGCGCCTTTTTCGGACTTCATCAAACCTGCAGTTTAAAACCTGAAACACAGCATGACTTCGGGCATATCAAAACTTAAATATTTCTTATGATTTTTTTTATATGATCTTGTTTTTTTATTATGCCCTGTGGATTTCTGGATAACTTCTCAAAACCTAAGAAAATAGCCGACTTCAATGCACTTTGTCTTGTGAACAGCTTGTGCAGCGTCTGGGGATAATTGTGGATAAAACCAAAAGTATTTTATCCACAGAAGTTATCCACAGGAAAACACACAGCCTATGCACAAGATAACCACAGACTTGCGCATAACTTTATCCCGATAATAAATTTAATTTTTAAAATATTTAAATCCACGAATTTTATTATTGTTTTAATACAGATTATTGAATTTTAAAGATAATCACAGATCATCACAGCTTCGCACAGACTTATCCACAGGCCGCTGTGAATTTGTGGATATATCATTATTATATAGCCAGATAAGCAACCGCTTAAGTTGATAAAATATTCATAAAATGTAAAATTTTTGGAATATTATTTTATACCAACATAATTTTTAAACTTTAAATTCGATTTTAAGAAATTCACAAGTTTACACACAGTTATCCACACAGCCTGTGGATAACTCGAAAAATTCAAAATAAAAAATATCATGCATGTTTTTCGTGATGAAATCTTAAAATCCGTATTTTATTTATGATGAATGAGTTAATTTAGAAATTTATTCAAAATTGGGCAAATCGACATCCTGTTGAAGGTGTGAAAATGTGTGTTTAAGTAAGTTTTGTTTAAAATTCGTAAAATTTATTTAATACAGAAAATAATACTTATTAATTTAAAATAATTTAAATTTTATTTAACAAACTTAAAAAATACAGAATATTTCATATTCACATGAATATTATGCAGAACGATATTTTAATCTTTTAAAAGCCTTGATTTAACTCGATTTGACGGGTTTTCTCCGGGATCGGTCAGGCAAAAAAGTTGACCTGTGAAGGGGTCTCTCGTAGTCTATCCACAGTCGAAGGGGACATCCTGATGGATGTCCTTTATGGTGTGTGGATGCAGCATGACTGACTGCATCATGAGTGTGTCTGAAAGGTAGGATAAGCCTTTGTTTGGATGGGATTGAGCCAGGATGGTGAGTATTTCCCTGTCGTTGAATTTGAATTCGATGCATTTGCCAAACAGGCAGACGCATCTCGTTTGAGGATTTTCTTTCATCAAACTGGACTCTATGAATACAGAAATCTGGGCGCGTTATTTAGAACGTCTCAAAAATCAGGTGAACGAGCGTTACATCGCGTATATCGAAAAAATGACCTGTCGCAGCATGACAGATCATCACTGGGAACTTTGTTTGCCCAGCCGTTCGATGCTTAACGCCGTCGAAAGTAATCTCAGCGAGACGATGACTGCCGTTTTGCAAAAAGTGGTGAGTGAGTTTGGGTATCAGGGGGATGTGAGTCTTTCGTTTTCTGTTGAAGGCGAAAATTCGAGATCCGAATCCGGATATTTGCCCTTTGATCGTATGACTGTTCAAAATGTTTCCGTTATTGAAGAAGAAAAAGCTGCTTTCCAAATTGGTAAATCCCACGCAGCTATGTTCAATTCTGATGTGATGGAAACCATTCCTTTCGGCGTATCTGAAGAAGTACGTAAAAAAAGCGGTCTTCAGGAAAAATATACGTTCGAAAATTTCGTGATTGGTGATTCCAATCAAGTTGCTTTTTGTGCAGCTAAAAGTATTGCTTCGGAACCAGGTAACTCATGTCCGCTTTTCATTTATGGCGGCGTGGGTCTTGGCAAAACCCATTTGATGGAAGCTATCGGCAATGAAATCATTCAGACGACGAACTTCCGCGTCCGATATATGACATCTGGCGAATTTGAAGAAGCTTATACGAAAGCTGTTATCAGCAATCGTCGTCAGGAATTCCGCGATGCCATGCGGAACGATTTCGATGTATTACTTATCGATGATATTCAGCTGTTGTCAGGTAAAGACGGAACTCAGCTCGAGTTTTTCCATATTTTTAATCATCTTCAGAGCACGAATAAACAAATCGTTCTCACGAGCGATAGACCGCCGCATGAAATTCGCGATATCGAAGAACGTATCCGTTCACGATTCAGCGGCAGCCTCATGGTCGATATTCAGCTTCCGACGTACGAAACGCGCCTGGAAATCATCCGTAAAAAATTCCGTTCTGAAGGCATTTATCCACCCGAAGATGTCGCACAATATGTTGCTTCAAAAGTTGCAACAAACGTCCGCGAAATTGAGGGATGTATTCAGCGTATTAAAAATTGTGCAAACGCCCACAAAAAGCCCATTTGTATGGCACTTGCTCAAGAGCTGATAGAACCGTTTTTCCAAACACGCACGGTTTTGCTCGACGCAAATGCTATTATTCAATGTGTTTCGCGTTATTACGGCGTTTCACAAGAAGAAATTTTGGGCAAATCTCGCGCGAAGCCCTTTGTTTATCCGCGTCAAATTGCCATGTATCTGGCACGTTCGCATACTTCCTTGTCATTCCCAGATCTCGGCCGGGTTTTTGGCCGCGATCATACAACGGTTTTACACGCCGTTCAGCGCATCATGGATGACAAGAGCAAAGATCCTCAACTTCAATGCGATATCAAACGCCTTGAAGACGAACTTTTCAAAAAATAATTAAAGCGAGGCATTGCCTCGCTTTTTTTTGTTCTTTTGGGGCTCTGCCCCAAACCCTGGGGGGGGGCTGGCCCCGGCCCCCCCGGGG
>JAGBXG010000351.1 GCA_017629415.1 Pseudomonadota bacterium
CACACTCGATACATTTTTGTTCCGGGGTACAGATTTTATTGGGGCGTGTGCAGTCTGAGTTTTCCGTGCAATCGACGCATCCTTTTTCGATGTCACATGCGTTATCGCATTGTTTTTCAATGAGTGTTCCTTTTTGAACATCGCAAGAAGTGAATTTGTTATTTTCGCATTTATTGCCTGGGGTGGTTTCAGAGCATTGGGTACATGCGCCTAAAACGGCATTGCATGCAGGCGTGGGATCTGAGCACTGAGCATTTGTCTGGCATGTAGAACATTGGTTATCGAGGCAATAGAGCTTTGGATTTTCCTGGCTTCCATAATACTCAAGACACTCGGAGTCATCGAGGCATTCGAGGCATTGGTTGTCGATACAGTAACCTGTGTGGCCGTCAAATTGGCAGTCTTCGTGTTTCTGACATGCAATACATTCACCGTTGCTGCATACCGGTGCATCGGCTGGGCAAGGTTTGGGTGTTAGTTTGCCCTGAATGCATATCATGACATGGTTTGTTTGGTTTGGATCGCATGCGGGGGGCTCGTCGCCGAGGCATTCGACGCAACGGCCTTCGGGACTGCATATTTGTTTGTCTTTGCATTGATCGTCATGGGTGCATTCGATGCAGACGTTATTTTGGCATGACATTTCGTCTTTACAATGTTCATCCTTGGTACATGCGACACATTGTCCTGTTTTGGTGTCACAATAAGGCAAGGTAACATCCATGATGCTGCATTGTGCATCGCTGGAACATGCTGCCTGATTGGCAGGAATGCATTGATGGGTATACAGGTCGCATTGTGAATTTTGCGGACAGCAGGAAATACCGCAAGGTACTTCGCAGTGGCAATAAGCTTTTTCGTTATTCTGGTTACAGACATAGCCGACAGGACATCTTTGTGCATCAAAGGCACCGTCTTCGATATGTCTTTTGCATTCCGTACTTGATATATTTTGGGGAGAGCAGGAGGCGTTGTCTGGCATTTGGATATATTCGACGTTTGGACAGTCGCCGCCGAGATTCAGCACATCATCAAGCGTGCATCCTGAAATTAAGCCGGATGCCATCATCATCAGTGTTACAAGCAAGAGTGCCTTTTTCATTACAGCCTCCAGGTTTTTGCGTCATCTTGAAACGGGACCGCAGAAAGCTTAAGGCTATTGCAGCTCACCTCCCCGTGCAAGGTGACAGCCAATCTTTATCATTATAACCGATAAACACGGGCTATCTCAAGAAACAAAAAAAGCCGTCCGTAGCGCCTTCAGGCGCAAGGTACGGCAGGCTGGCGTATTTGGCGCATGCCAAATAGCCAGCCGTAAAAGCGAGCCGTAGTGGCGTGATACGCCACCAGGCGAGCCTGAATGAATATATTGGATAAAGATAGAGGATTTAAATATGTTTAGAATGATAGTTTTAGAGCGTATAATTGCATAGGATTGAGATGCTGGAATGGCATTTTTTGTAGGGAGATTAAGAATGAAACAGCAAAAGAAAACGATATGGGCATTGAGTGCGGCGCTTGCGGTGACGGCTTTGGCTGGCTGTGAAGCCGATGTTATCAGTTCGCCGTCATTTCCGGATTCTATTTTGGGAGAAGATGGCAATGAAGGGATTTTAGATTGCTTGGAAGACGGTTCGTGTTCGGAAGAAGACTTCATCACCAATGGTGAAGGTGAGGATGGCGATGGCGATAACGGCGATACGGGGGATTCTGATGGCAATCATTCGACGGCTTGCGAAGATAAATGTACAGAGGGGGAAAAGACTTGTGTGGAGCGCGGATCGGCGGTTTGTGAACGGCAGGAGTCGGGATGTATGGATTGGTCAGTGACCGAATGTGGTGACGGCTGGTCGTGCGATCCTGAGTTGTCGGAATGTACCGAAGGCTGTCGTGAGACGTGTGATCCCAATGTGCCGCGACGTTGTCAGGAAGATGGCGTGGCGATTTGTGAATCCGATTCGGCCGGATGTGCGGTTTGGAACATCGAACAGTCATGCGAAGTGGGCTGGCATTGCGATGCGGAAAAACTGACATGTGTGGAAGGCTGTTCCGAAGTTTGTGATCCGAATGCTTTGCTCAAATGTACGGCAGATGGGCTTTTGGCGGAATGTGCTTCGGATGCGGCGGGTTGTGCCCAGTGGACCGAAGAATCTTGTACGCCGGGTTATTATTGCGATGCTGAAAAAGCGGAGTGTGTGGCTTGTGCCGAAGTCTGTGACCCGGCGGCATTGAAAAAATGTGCCGATGGCAATGTCATGACGTGCAGTGCCGATGCGCGAGGCTGTGCCGTGTGGACTGTGTCAGAAACTTGTCAATCCGGTTCGAGTTGTGATGCCGCGTCATTGACTTGTGTGGAAGGCTGCAAAAATGCCTGCACGGCTGGTGCCAAAAAATGCGATGGCAATGGCGTTTCCGAATGCAAGGACACCAACGGTGACGGCTGCACAGAATGGGCTTCACCCACGGCTTGCGGCACGGGTAAAGTTTGCGACGATGCCACTCAGACATGTGTCAATGATTGCAAGGATGCCTGCACGGCCGGTGCCAAGAAGTGCGATGGCAACGGCGTTGCTGAATGCAAAGTCAGCGAAAATGGATGCACGGCTTGGACGAATCCAGTGGCTTGCGGTACGGGGAAAATGTGCAATACCAAGACAAATGCCTGTGAATATACGTGTGGCACGGAATGCGAGCCGTTCTCGATCGTTCTTTTGCCAGATACTCAGTATTATACGCGTACCGGCGGATCGAAAAAGATTTATGGCGAACAGACGCAATGGATTGTCGATAATGCCAAAAAAGAAAATATCAAATTCGTCATCCATTTGGGCGATATTACCGATCACAACTATACCGATGAGTGGAAAATCGCGAGTGCCGCGCATGAAAAACTGGATAAAGCCGGCATCAAATATTCGATTTCAACGGGCAATCACGACTATAAAGGCAATGAATCCATGAGCCGCAGTCGTTCCAAATTTGCGACATATTTCAACAATGATCGCATGAACAAGGCATTTCCCAATGCGACGAGCACGTGGTTTAGCGGCTATAAATGGATTGCCAACTCTTATTCTACATTCCAGGTGGGCAACATTAAGTTCCTCGTTTTGGCACTCGAATATGCGCCGCGCAAGGATGTCATTTGCTGGGCCGATGAAATCATCCAGAAATTCCCTGATCACTATGTCATCGTCGAAACTCATAGCTATTTGACGCACAATTCAGCCACCGATTCGAGCAAATATGCCGGCGGTGCAAGTTCGACGTATGCTTCACACGGGCTTTCCGGCAGCGAAGTTTATAAGGAACTCGTGTCGCGTCATTCCAACGTTATTCTGGCGGTTGGCGGCCATGTCGGTGACTCGGAATTCCGTACTAAGAAAGGGCATAACAAAAATACTGTCAACGAAATGCTTGTCGATTATCAGTTCGAGAAGAAATGCAGCTCTGGTTCATGTACCGATCATTGCAAGGGGACCGAGGATTCCGGCAACGGATGGCTGCGTCAGCTGATTTTTGATCCCAAGACGAACACGGTTCAGGCCAAAACCTTGACCGTCAAGTCGAATAGCTATTTCTCGGGCAGCAAACCGAAATTCTATTGTTCAGAAATCACGACGACTGTCGTCGATGGTGAAAAACGCAACTGGTATCCTTCCAACAAGGACGACAAAGTACATCAGTTCTCGTTTGCTTGTGATTTTACATCGCCGATTCAGTACAAATACAGCACCAACAATTATCTTGGATTTGGTACGCGCGATATCAACAGCAATGGCGATGGTCAGCAGACCGTGCCTTCAGTGGCGGTCAACGCAACGACAGGTGCTTTTGTGGCAGTCTGGGAAGACGATTCCAGCACGGCCGATGGCACCGATAACCATGATATTGCCGCGCGTCTGTTCTATGGCGGCGGCTGTGCCAAAGCCAAGCAGTTCACCGTCAATGCCGATACGGCAGGGCATCAATCCACGCCGGATATTGCCATGGATAAGGACGGCAACTTTGTCGTCGTTTGGCGCGATGATACCGATGGCAATGGCGTAGGACAGATTTATATGCGCGGGTTCGATGCCGCCGGTAAAGAACGATTTGCCAGAAAAACCGTCAACAGCGTCGATACCGGCGAACAAATCAATCCCGAAATTGCCATGGCACCGGACGGCCGTTTTGTCGTCGCTTGGGAAGACAGCTCCCTGGGCAAAAAACAAATCTTCGTCCGTGGTTTTGATGCCAACGGCAAACAACGTTTTGCCGACAAAAACGTTTCCGATGCCGCTGAAGGCACTCGCCGTAAACCCGATGTTGCCATGGCTTCTGACGGCTCATTCGTCGTCACCTGGGAAGACGATACCGATGGCAATGGCGGCTACCAGGTCTATGCACGCCGATTCAACGCAGACGGCACGGCCAAGGCCAAAGTTTTCACCGTCAATTCGGTCAGTGACGGCCAGCAGCTCAATCCGTCCATCGGCATGAACGAAGCCGGCACATTCTATATCGCCTACGAAGACGATGCCGACGGCAACGATGTCATGCGCGTCAAAGCTCGCGGGTACGACAAAGACGGCAAACAAATCTACGCCGATACTCATATTTCCGAAGCTGGCGAAAAAATTGCCGATCCCGTCGTCTGCGTGGCTTCAAGCGGCAACGTGGTCTATGGTTGGTATGCCGATGCCGATGCCCACAAAGACGTCCGCAGACGCACTTACGATGCAGCAAAGAAAACACTCAGCTCCACCGGACGCGTCAATTATAATGCCCAAAATACTTCCAAATCACCGGCCCTGGCCTGCACCGCATCGGGCAAACAGGTCTTCGTCTGGGCAGATGACGTCGACGGTAACAGCTATTACGAAATCTACGGCAGAGGCTATAATTAATGCTTGATGCGGCCGGCTATGTCGGCTGCGCCTCCATACGCCGTGCCTATCTTCGCTATGCCGCCTGATGGCGGCATAC
>JAGBXG010000352.1 GCA_017629415.1 Pseudomonadota bacterium
ACATTTATTGGTTCCAAGCTCAAAGGCATTCCTGGCGGAGTCTGCGCCACTTTTGGACTTATTTTTCCAAGTCTTCTCATTATTGTATTGATTGCAGCAGGCCTCAGTCAGTTTCAGGACAACGCCACGGTTGCCCATGCGTTTAACGGTATCCGTGCCTGCGTTTGCGTATTGATTATCAATGCCGTCATCAAATTGGCCAAATCCAGTCTGGTAGACGTTCCTTCTGTTTGTATTTTTCTGACAGTTTTTGGACTTTCGGCTTTTTTGGGGCTTTCACCTGCTTTACTTGTAGGAATTTGCGGCCTGGTAGGTTTTATCGTCCACAAGATCAAACATTCTGAGAGTTCGTCTATTCAGTTAAACGGTTCTCATACGGCAGAGATTTCGACTGAATCCGAAGGCAGCGGTTCTGTTGCCAGCAACTCTGAATCATCGTCCACCTCAAAAGACCAGGAAAGTGCCTCATGATATGGCTTCATCTTTACTTTGAGTTTTTTGTCATTGGTCTTCTGGCGGTAGGGGGCGGTCTGGCGACGATACCGTTTTTGACGGATTTATCTGAACGCACGGGATGGTTTACCTTAGATCAACTGACAAATATGATTGCTGTCAGTGAATCCACCCCTGGGCCTCTTGGTGTCAATATGGCCAGTTATGTTGGTTATGAAGTCGGCGGAATTATAGGTGCGGTCTCAGCCACTATTGGTCTTATCACTCCATGTATTATCATTATACTTATCGTGGCGGCATGTTTAAAAAAATTCCGTAACAGCCAAACTGTTGTCGGCATTTTTTATGGTCTGCGTCCGGCCTCAACGGGCCTGATTGCCGCCGCTGGCTGGGCTGTTGTCTGTCTTTCTCTTATCCAAATCACGAGAGAAGACAGTTTTTTACCCTCCGCCGTGCATTTTCAATGGCCGTGCATTGTTCTGGCTGCAGCCATTGGTTTTCTGACCCATTTTAAGAAAACCAAGCGCATTCATCCTGTGGCATGGATTGCGATTTCAGCCATCATAGGTATTATTTTTCAGTTTTAATCTGGAAATATTGAAAACTTCTTTTGGGGCTTTTCCCCAAACCACGCTTAGGGGGTGCATCCCTAGGGTTCTGCAATAGATTTAACGTTTATGGCAGGTTAAACAGGTACTGACAACTGACGTTTCGGGGAGAAATAGGGCCCTGATTCCCATTCGGCGTTCCTGCCCCCCATTTCATAAGCGATATATGTTTTAGCGTATGGCGTGTTTCCGAAAGGGATGGCGCGGCGTATGACGCTTGTCGTCATAGCCGCGCACGCCGGGCGTATGGAGGCCGGAGGCCGACATAGCCCGCGCCCTTCCCAAAGCAAACCAGCTCACGATTCCATCTCATCATTATTTTTATGTTTAAAAAATTCTTTATCGACAGCAATATTATTTTACTGCTTATCACGCTGAACAGCATTCTTATTTTTGCCCAAGAGTGCGGTGTCAATTATCTGTGGGTATCCATTATTGATCTTATTTTAACGGCGATATTTCTGAGCGAAATCATTTATAAGAATGTGCATTATGGTTTTAAAAGTTTTTGGCGCCAGCCGATTAACACGATGGATGCTTTGCTCGTGATTTTGAGTATTCCTTCTGTTATTAATTTTATATATCCTATTGATATTATTGATCTTTCCTTCCTGCTTGCGCTTCGTGTGCTTCGCGTTTTACGAATTTTCCGTATTATTCGGCTGTTTCCGGATTTTGAAGTCATTGTCCGAAATTTTATCCTGGCCCTGAAGCAGTCATCCGCATTTTTACTCAGTTTTTTCATTTTGATTATTATTTTTGCGCTGATTGACTGCAGCATGTTCCGCGAAATTGCGCCTGAATATTTTTCGACGCCTTTTGAAGCCATTTATTCCACGTTCCGGATGTTCAGCGTGGAAGGCTGGTATGAAATTCCTGAAGCCGTTGTTTCCGGTCTTGAAGGGGAATTTTGGCGTCATGTGATTCGTATGTACTTCTGCATTCAGCTTCTTTTTGGCGGTATTGTGGGGATGTCACTGATTAATGCGATTTTTGTCGATGCGATGGTCAGTGACAATAACGACGATCTCAAACGCGATGTTGCTGAAATCAAGGCCGTGGTGGAGCAAAGAAATGATGCGGTTCGCAAAGAACTGGAAGACATCAAATCGTTAATTGCGGCACACGACAGTCATCTGAGCAAAGACGAACCGTCTGAATCTGTGGATATTGCTCAAGAGCTGTCTCAAATTCGTGCATTGCTTCAAAAGCTGAGCAATGAGCAACCAAAGGATCAATAAATTGTGCAGGCGACTCAAGTCATCGTCCCACTTACTCAAGTCATCGTCCCACTTATTTTAAATTTTCATCAAATTTTACCTAAGCAAGTATGAGCGAACATGGTATAATGGAGGTTTGTTTTAGATTTCGGCTTATGCCGTTTTTTATATTTTATTTTCTTTAAATTTGTCCATTTTAGCCATGACCGACGTTGCAAAACCAGAACTTCCAAATCCAGGTGACCGACTTGCCGACCGATATACGATTATTCAGCGTTGCAGTCTTGGCGGTTTTGGTGCCGTTTATCGCGGCATTCAGGACAATTTAGGCCGTGACATTGCGCTGAAAGTTCTTCTTCCTGATGTTGTGTCGAACAATGCTGACTATGTGGAGCAATTTCGTCAGGAAGCACTTTTAACGAGTCAGCTTCGTCATCCGAATACGATTACCATATTTGACTATGGTCAGACCGATACAGGTTTGCTTTTTCTCGTCATGGAATGGCTGGACGGCAAGACCTTGACCGAAGTGCTTCGTGAGGAAGGCGCGCTGAGTTATGATCGTTGTCTGCATATCAGCAATCAGATGCTCAAGTCGTTAAGTGAAGCTCATGAGCGCGGTATGGTTCATCGCGATCTTAAGCCTTCGAATTTGATGCTTTGCATGCAGTATGGCGAGTCAGATTTTGTCAAGGTTTTGGATTTTGGTTTGGTGAAAAATCTGTCTGAGGAGACGCTGAGCATTCGCGGCAAGGCCGTAGAGGCACCTAAATTTACGGCCAAACGTCGCGCCCCTGGCACACCGCATTATATGGCTCCTGAGCAGGCCATGGGTAAAGGCACGACGACATCTGCCGATATTTATGCATTTGGTCTTATTCTTCATGAGATGCTGACCGGCAAACGAGCGGTAGATGGCGCAGATAAGATGGAAGTGCTGCTCAAACAGGTTCGTCAGCCGGTGCCTCCGCTTCCTGATGAGTTTAAAGATACATTTTTAGGCAAAGTTGTTTCACGTTGTGTTGAGAAAGATCCGCTCAAACGTCCTCAAAATGCCTCAGCTTTACTTCGTGATTATCAGCTGAACGAAGAAACGCGCGGCATTGAGGTTAACAATGCAGATTTTGAGGCAGCTGCACGTTGGAAAACCCTCGCGGAACAACGGAGCGCCCATTCCGAAGTCAGCAGTTCTCTCAAAGATTTGTTTGTCGGTCGTACGACTGAGCTTGAAGAATTCCGCGCGATTGTTCAAAAAGGCATGACCGAGGGCAACGGTATGGCTTTGACGGTCACGGGGCAAACAGGTATTGGCAAAACGACCTTGATCAATAAGTTTGCGGACATTTTCCTCGAACTGACCCATGGCACACGCATAAATGCCGCTTATTTGCCGCACAGTTATCTTTCTTATTCGGCGATTCGAACGGCGCTTAAAAGCTTCCTGAATGTCCAGTCGGATGACGCGAGTGATGCCCAACTTGAAATCAAACGAGCGTTGGCCAAATACGACATTCATGATGCTTATCTTGTTACGTTCATGACTCAGTTTATCGTGGGCAAATATGGTCAGGCTGGGGATGAACGCGAACAGACTGAATTGCGTCTGGAAGAATTTTTTGATCTTGTTTCTCGGATGGTGCCCGTCATTTTCATCGTTGAAAATGTCCACTGGGCTGACACAGACAGTCTGAATTTGTTGTGGAAATCTGCACTTTCTGCCATCAGCAAACGCAGGCCGTTTTTCTTGGTGGCAACATTCCGCCATCAGGCACTTGCCCACAACCGCGAACTTCAGATGCTTCTGGAACGTCTCAACCGTCTGGATCATGTTTATTATCGCGAAATGCAGCTTGCCTGGCTGAGCAAAAAAGAATGCCATACGATTATTGAGAATGCCGTCAAGATGCAGCGTCCGATGGCTAATCAATGTATGGCTTTGTCGAAAGGCAATCCACTTTTCCTCAATCTCGTGCTTCGTTATATTCTTGATGAGAAGATGGCCGCCGGTACTGACGATGCTCAGAAACTCGTCATTCCCAATTCGATTGAAAAGATTTCTCTGAAGCGCATTGATCAGATTGTCCGCAAATACAATCAGCCCGAATACCGCGAAATTTTGCGCCGCGCGGCACTGATGGGCGAAACATTTTCTTTATCTGTTGTAGAGGCCCTGCTTCGCCGGGACGGTCAATATAATTTGTTGGACTTTACCAGCCGTGCGCTTGAGGTCTGGCGTCGCGAAGGGATTTTGCGTCGTCAATGGGATGCTGACATGTCTTTTGAATTTGTCCATCCTCATGTTGTTGATTTCTTTATTGCCGACTCTTCTCCCGAACTTCATCTGAATGTTGCGCGAACCAAAGAAGCCCTGAGTGCCACCGATGTCTTTATTGCCCTTGAAGACATTGCCAAACACTTCAAACTTGGCGGCGACAAAGCGAGCGCCCTTCGCTATTTTGGTCTTGCGGCCAATGCAGCTTCGCAGACGTCTGATCTTATCAAAGCGCGCAAACTTCTCGAAGAAATGATTCCGCTTTTTGGTCCCAATGAATCCGTTGAGACGATGAAAAATGTCTATTTCCAGCTTGGTGAATTGACATTGCGTTTATCCGAATACGGTCCTTCCAAAGATTATTTTGCGAAAACGATATCTTTGTCGCAGTCTGTCCAGGATCACCAGATGGCAGGCCTGGCTTATTGCGGTATTGCTGAGCTTGCATTGGCACAAAATCAACTGGAAGAAGCCAGTTCGAATTATAATCGTGCCAAGCAGGCTTTACCTGATGAAGATCCCAATGTTCAGAGCAAACTATTGCTCGGGATGGGCAAACTTTCCAAACTTAAAGCCGACTGGCAGGCCGCCCTGGCGTGTTTCCAAAAAGCCTATGATTACAGTTCGAATTGTGCCGAATTCAATCTCATGGGGAATGCCCTTTACGAACTCGGTGTTATTTATTTTGCTTTAGGTGCATCGAGGCAGGCTCACCAGTGCTTTATTGCGGCCCAGAAAAACTATCAAACGGTCAACAATACTGCCGATGAAGCCGATATTTTGCTTGCGCTTTCCCAAACATACGCGATTTTCATGCGTGCTGACGATGCGCGCGTGTCGAACGAATCTGCGATTGAAATTTACCAGAAACTTGGCGATCAGCTTGGATTTGCGCGCGCATTGGCTCGCATGGGTGCCCTCAATATCCACCAGCTGGTTTATGATGAGGCGCAGAAATTTGTGCTTCGGAGTATGCCGCTTTTCAAAGATTTCCATGATGCCGTTGGCAATGCATTCTGTCAGCTTCAGCTGGCCATGATAGAACTTGCGCACGGTCAGTTTGAAAATGCGACAACCTTGGCCAATCAGGCTTTGGTCGAATTCCAAAAAACAGATGATTTTGGCGCACAAGTCACATTGCTGACAATGCTGGGCACGATCAGCATGTATCAAAACAAGCTGGAAGCTGCTCAAAACCACTTCAATCAGGCCGAAATGCTGCTTGATGTTCATCAGTCGAATGCCGGCCGTCCCGAGCTTTACTGTGAATGCGGTATGTTGTGCGAATGCCGTGGCGACTTTGCAGGCGCCGAAAAATATTACAAACATGCGCAAGATATGGCACAGCAATGCGAACATCTCGAACAGACTTATCTGGCAAGACTGAGCATCATTAAGGTTAATCTCTATTTTGCGCCCGGCCGCTGGTATTACGAGGAATTGCTTAAAATTGCGAACGAAGCCAGAACTTATGGCCTCAAAACAGCCCAGCTTCAGGCGCTTTTGCTCATTGTCTGGTTTGAAGGTGTTTACGGCGAACAGCGCACTTGGGAGAACCTCATGACTGAACTGACGCGTTTCGTTCAGAGCACCGGCCTGCCCGTTCACGGTATGCTTCGCATTTTCGAATTCAAAGCTGAAGTGCTTCGCTATGTTTCGCCCGAAATTTCGACAGCCCTTCATCGCAGTGCCGGCTGGATCCGCCAGTATCTGAGCCAGGGCAGATAACGTTTTTGGGGCATATTCTGACATCATGAGATGTTTTTGGCAGGGGGCATCGCCCCCTGCGGCGCTATTGGCGCGGCGTATGTCGCAAAGCGACATAGCCGCGTCTGCAAGGCGTATGTCGCATAGCGACATAGCCGCGCG
>JAGBXG010000353.1 GCA_017629415.1 Pseudomonadota bacterium
GAAGCAAACGAGGGCTGTGCAAACGCACCGGAAGGCTGCAGCATTGGCCTCACGTTTTGCGCACGATGACTGCCGGATTCTACGCGTTCAGAAACGGCAGAATTTTCATCTGTAGCGTCAATATCTGCGCCAGCAGCATCTATTTGATGATTTATTTTCACTGAAGTCATTTTTTCAGCCATGGCACCGCTCCCAACGGTCATCATGGAACGCATTGCGAATAACACGTCAAAATATGGGTTATCCCCCTGACTGTCAAGCTTGATATAAGTTTGTCAGTCAATTCTCATGTGTTGACATGACGAGCATCTGCGGACAAACGCGTACAAAACCGGGCAGTATTTTAAAAATTCAGGCTATTTTTGAGACATTTTGAAATTTCACAGTCTCAATTTTTAAGCGTTACATGCCGCATTTCATATCACGACGTCCGCTCGTGTCGACATGGGTACACGAGTTTTTGGAATATATGGCAATTTGGGCAAGTGGCAAATTTTTGTCATTGTTTTCATTCTTTCTGGTTTAATAAACCTCAAATGTTACAGCTGAGACGTAAAATCTATCAAATTTTAGTTGGAGAGGTTTTGAGCCCATATTTCATTTGTGTTATTATGAATCATTTTATCGCTGTGCCCATGAGGCCTTATGCTTATTAGCCGGGCAAAGCGGTGATATTTTTGATATGCAATTCAATGTTCTTGAGATTTGAGTGGGGGGCGTTGCGGGGGAATCCCCCGCAATGGGGGTAGGCGCGTATTTGCGCAGCAAATAGCGCCGCAGGGGGCTTTGCCCCCTGCTAAATTCATTTTGAGCCATTTTGGAGATAGGTCTATGAAGAAAGGAATCGTGGTTCTGTGTGTAGCATTTATTGCGCTTGCTGCCGGTTGTCAGACGGAATGTCAGGACTGCGGTCAGACGGACGGTATGCTTTCAAGTCAGTCGCTTGCATTATTTGGCGAAGTGGGTGGTGAACCTTGGGGGGACAGCAGGGCGCAGTCGTTCAAAGCGAGCAGTTCAAAAGCGGGTCAGAGATTTGGCCAGGCTTTGGCTATTACGGATATCACTGGCGAAGGCAAACTTGATATTGTGACAGCTCATGGAACGGAAGGCGGTCTGAATACTCATGGACGTGTTCGTATTTATATTCCGAACAGCACGAGTTTAGTGGAAGTTGATTTTACAAAAAATGATCCGAAAGTAACGGACAGTTATGGCTGGGCGCTTGCGGCGGGTCATTTCTGTCCGGACCTGGGTGCCAATGTTGTGATTGCTTCGGCGCCGACTTATAACAATATTAAAGGTGGTTTTGGTATTATTTATAAGAAGGGGAATAAATACCAGACCCAAGTGAGATTGCAGCAGCCTGCGACGACGGCAGCCTATCCTATGGCCGGTACACAGCTTACTGTTGATGATGTCAATGGTGATGGCAAAGCTGATCTTGTATTCCAGTCCATGCCGATGGATAAAGATTACAATTATTTGGCACCGAAAGTCAGTGTATTGCTTGATGTTTGTCATCAAGTTTCGGGTCAAAACTATGCGGTTTCGGCAGAAATTGAAGCCGATTCAGCGAATTCGGAATTCGGTTCTGCGCTTTATGTTGCGGATTTGGATGGCAAAGGCCAAAAAGAAATCATTGTCGTTGATAAATTGTATTCCGCGCCCGGCAACAATGTGTCGCCCAATGGTGCCATTTATTTCTATAAATATGATGATGGCAAGCTTGTGAAATCCCGCGATGCGATAATTGGCGAGCAAACGGCGAATTATGGGGCATCGATTGAGTCAGTGGCTTTTTCGGATATTGATGGTGACGGCGATCTTGATTTAATTGTCGGCGAACCTATGGTTCAGACAAACGGCAAACGTGAAGGCCGTGTTCGTACTTATACCAATAATGGTGCCGCAAATGTTTTTGATGCGACAGACATCAAATGGTCTGCAGTTGGCGGCAGCAGCAACATGTATTTTGGAAGCAGCTTAGCTGTGGCCGATGTCAACCATGACGGTATTTCTGATCTCGTGGTGGGTGCACCGGGTAGACGTGCTAATGAAACCGGTAACGAACGAGCGCAAGGCCGTGTGATGGTTTACATGGGCACCAAAGACGGTTCTGTTTTCTCCAAAAAACCTTTCTGGACTTATGTTTCTAATGTTTCGACATCTCTGAATGATGATTTTGGCCGCAGTCTTGCAGTTGCCGATATTGACAGCAAGGGCTGGCTTGATTTGGTCGTGGGTGCGCCTGGAGAAAGCACGTCTGCAACATCTATGGACGAAGGCCGCGTTGATGTTTTTATGCAATCGGATGGACACTGCTATACGGCAAACGGCTGTTTCGTTCAGGAAGACAATCAATGCTATATGGCATCTGAAACGGCTTCGAACAACAAATGTCTTGTTTGCGATCCGAGCCAAAACAATTTTGGTCTTGTGGCGTTGACATGTTCAGGCGAAGCAGACAAATGCCACGAGGCAGCGGCATGTGATCCCACTGCGGGCTGTCAGATTGCCAACAAGCCTGACGGCACTTCATGCGGCGACGACGTTTGTTATGCTTCCAATACTTATGCACGCTATACCTGTCAATCAGGCAGTTGCGTTGAAGAACAGACCCAGTGCGGCAATTATCTGTGTTTTGTTCCCAATGCGAATGGCTGCCCCACCTCTTGCACTACAGATACAGACTGCACTCATGACACCATTTGCGTAAACGGTGCATGCATCGAAAAAGTGAACGCAGCACCTGTCATTGATCTTTCAACATCTCACGTTGAAACTTATCCCGGCAGTAGTTTCATTGTCGATGCCAGCGATTCATACGATCCTGATAACGATACCCTTAAATTCCATTGGTCATGCACCGGGGATTTAGCCATTGATAATGAAACATCTCCGCTGTTGGGCGTCAGTGTTTCGAACAAACAGGCCGCCGGCACGACAGAAACATGTACCTTGACATTGAGCGACAGCCAAGGTGCCTCAGAAAAAGCCAATGTGACCGTCCATATTCAGGAAATGCCTGAAAATGAGCTGCCCATTATCATCATCAACACACTGACAGAAGTTCATCTTGACGACATCGTAACCATCGATGCCAGTATGTCTCATGATCCTGAAGGCACACAGCTTTCGTTCGTCTGGTATGCCCCGAAAGGCATTGAACTGTCAGATTATCAGAATCGTATCACCTCCTTTAAAGTACCTGCCGGCATTGGCAATACATTCGATATTCTTTTGGAAGTGACTGA
>JAGBXG010000354.1 GCA_017629415.1 Pseudomonadota bacterium
CCTCCAAAACCATCAAGTCAGCGAAGCCGTATCTGTGCGAAGCGCAGATAGGCGAAGCCGGGCGGCCGTATTGAGCAACGCGAAAAGGCCGCCTCACAAACCATCAAGTCAAAGGAATAAGGCGGCTGAAGTTGTCGTCATTTAGATACCCAAATAGAGGCGTTTTCCGAAATTATAGGTGATATTGGAATTAAAAAGGCGTTTGACGGTATCTTCGATGTCATAGGTGACTCTATGATACTGGATAGTTTTGGTTTCGGTATCATAGATGGTACAGCATGCCTGGTTGTTGTAATCGCGTGGCTGTCCGACAGATCCCACTGTGACGAAATATTTTTTGCCGTCTTCAAATGTAATGTTACTGGCGGTGATATCGGTGACGGAATTTTCGGTCAATGCGAAGGACTTGGTCAGGTGGGAGTGCCCGATAAATGTAATGTGGTCAAGTTTATCGAAGTGCGGCAGAAGCTGATTGGCCTGTTCGAGAAAAAAGACGTAGTTGAATTCCTGAGGTTCGATGGGTGAACCATGACAAATGGTGAATCCCTGCGGATGTTTGTACAGGTATTCCATTTTTGTCAGCCATTCCATGTTTTCGGGCTTCAGCAGCCTGGCATGGTAATCGAGGACGTTTCTGGCGGCTTCATAATAGTAGGCGTAATTCATACGTCCGCAGACGGCGGCATCGTGATTGCCTAATATGGTAACGTTGGCAAATTTTTTGACAGCATCACAGCATTCGTCTGGCTGCGGTCCATATCCGACGACATCGCCGAGGCAGAGATATTCATCGCATGGATTTTCTTGATAGAACGCCATGACGGCTTTGAGAGCGTTAAAATTGCTGTGTATATCGGAAAAAATACCAATTTTCATAAGACGCGTTTACTCGTGCGTATGCAGTGGAATCCCAACCGGCGAGAACCGTAAAAACAACGTTTTGTTGTATAGCTCAAAACCAACTTGAAAGGGAATAATTTGGGCATGAGAAGTGCGCTTGGAAGTGATATTTTTAGCCACAATTTTTGCAGTTGTTGAAAACCTGTGCCAAACTGTATGCGGTATGGTATATAAGCCATTTTGTTTTTTGGATTTTCGCACCTTGACCGGAGGACAAATGTTTTCAAGATTCACAAAGATTTTTTTATGTGCTGCAATGATGACAGGTGCATTATGTACAGAAGCATCCGCCCAGGACATGGAAGATTTTAAAAATCGCATGGCCTCAGCAGCCACGATGATGAAGGAAGATGCTTCCGAAGCTCTTCGTCAATATCTTGAGATCCGCGTACAATATGCAGGACCTGAAGTTGACTATTCATTAGGTCGCGCCTATCAGCGTCTTTATCAGTGTGAAGATTCGCAACATTATTACACGCAAGTCATGGTGGCTTATGAACTTCCGGATTCGAATCCGATTTATAAACGTGCCATTACAGCATTCGATGAAATTGCACCTTGTACAACATGGCAGAAAGTTAAATTAAGCTGCGCAATGCCGGCCGGCGGTTACGTCCTGATCAACAACGAAAAAATGAGTTCCTGCTGGGATCGCCCATTTTCTTTGCCCGATGGCGAACATACGTTTAAACTCGTTGGATCGGACGGAAAAAGTAAAGAAGTGAAATTTACGGCCAAAGTCGGTCAGCCTGATGCGCAAATTGAACTTGCACTCGAAGCCGAAAAAATTGAAGTCGAACGCGTCGTCGAAGTCGAAAAAAGCTATTACTACAAAGAAAAATTCCATCCCGCCCTTTACTGGGGCCTGATTGCCGGCGGTTTGGCCGTTGCCGGTGTCGGCGGTATCTTCTATGGTATGGCAAACGCCGCACGGACCGAAGAACAGAAATATTCTGATCTTTATGCCCAAATCCAAAATCCTAATGAAGATTCCGACCAGGCAAAGGAGTATTTAGACAAATCTCAAAAAGCGAACAAAGATGTCAAACTTCATAATAACTTGACGTACACCATGCTGGGCATTGGCGGCGGCATCGCTGTCACTGGTATTGCATTGGCTATTGTCAGTGCCGTCAGCGATAAAGAACTCGTCGAAATGGAAAATGTCAACGCATTTGTAACACCCACAGATTCCGGCATTTCAATGGGTTTTGGGGTGAAGTTTTAAAGCCCCATAAAATCGCATGGATAAAACCACCATTCTCTAAAAATGGATGTACATGGGGTCTCAAGTCCTCTTTTCGTTTCATCCGGTTTTTCGATAAAAGCCTTTATCTGCCCTAAGATTAAGGCTTTTTTTCACGATGTGTAAACAAAGGTGACGACGGGAACAAAAATTGCACGAATCAGAATTGGTGTGTTTTATTTTGTAGACGAAAACATATTTTATTGGCCTTAACATATAGGGGAAAAAATCATGGCATCGATAGGAAAAGTCATCAGCGAAATGTTGAATGAAAGTCACCAGGGCCGCTCCAGCGCATCTCGTATGCAAGGCGGCATGATCGCAAAAGTCGTGGACAACGTCGATCCCGAAGACCGCTACCGTGTTCGCGTGTCTTTCCCATGGCTCGCCGATCAATACTCCAAAGAAACAACCTCCGATGGCAGTGAATCCAAAGTTCAAAGCCACTGGGCACGTATCACCGCTATGACCGCAGGCGGCGACTTCGGAAGCGTTTGGCTCCCCGAAATCGATGACGAAGTCATGGTCGTCTTCGAAGAAGGCGATTTCTCAAGACCAGTCATCACAGGCTCACTCTGGAACGGCGAAAAAAATTCCCCACGAAAACTCACTTACTCACCCGATCAGAAAGAAGCCAATATCCCCAATAACCAACAAAGCGGAAAAAATGACTTCCGTTTCATCCGCTCACGCGCCGGAAGCACACTCGCCTTCGTCGACAAAGAAGGCGAAGTCGGCGTCTCCCTCCGCTCCGCAAAATCCGCCGAACTCTATATCGATGACACAGACGGTAAAGAACGCGTCAGACTGTACGATATGGAACAAAAACAATGGCTCGAAATCGATACCGCTAAGAAAAAAATTACACTCCAAACAGATACCGGCGATATCCTGATTAAAGCTAAAGAAAAAATTAGACTCGAATGCAAAGACCTCGAAATTGATGCCAGCAACAATATCAAAATTAAAGC
>JAGBXG010000355.1 GCA_017629415.1 Pseudomonadota bacterium
GTTTGCCTCAAATTTTTTGAGCTCGGGCATGACGGGCTGACCCTGGATTTGGGCATCAAGCATGTCATGGCGAACGCTTTCCATGAGCACGACAACGACATGGCGTCGATTGGCAATGCTCTGATTGGCGCCTGTGCCCATGAGATCAGTGCGCTGTCGTGCATATTCTGGGATTTCGGCGGTTTTGAGGTCGCCTAGCAGGAAATCCTGGTCCATATGGTCATCGGGAATATCGATGGCATGAGGATGCAAACGGGCATCTAAAGGGGCTTCATCCGGGGGCAGATCAAAGGCACCATATCCGTCGCCGTCAAAATCTGATGTCACATTGACCAAGGCATTCAGGGCAGAGCCAAACATCGTTTCACTGGCCAAAAGTTTGTGTGTGCCGGGAAAATGCGGTGCCATGATACTCATGAATCCCAGTCCCAACAGGAGTGAAATGCCAATCAAAGAGTAGAGAACAGAACATGGGATACGTTCAAGACATGACGGTTTGCTGGAGGGTTTAAAAAACCATCTGAAAAAGCCCCATGTGGCGGCGGTGACGGCTGCAATGCCGAGCACGGCCATAACGATGACATCGCCATACCATTGGAAAGCCTGTTCCAGCATGCGCCAGACGCCGCCCACACCCGTGGCGAACTCAAAAAAGTCGAATGCATTGCCGAGCAATTCGGTGATTTTGTGACGAAAAACGAGATCGATGGCAATAATAACGACCCAGGATGTCGCGCATCGGCGCTGGATTTTGGCGGCATCGGTTTGGAGTTTTCGGCCGACGGTGTCAAAAAGAAGCGTCCAGATACCGCAGAAAGCCGCGCACAAAATAGCCATGATGGCGACAAAACCGAGTTTATCGAGGAGGCTTGTAAACTTGATAAAAGTCAGCCAGCTGGTGCCGCCGAAAATGGCCAGCCGGATTTGAAGACTGATGAGTTCTGTGAGGAGTGTAAACAGCCAAAGAACGACAAAAAGTCTGCCTGGGGAGGTAGAAGACGAGGTCATGCGCAAAAAAATAAAAAGGCGAAGCGTATGGCGTTTACGCCATAGCGAAGCCAATACACGGCGTATCGTGGCCGTTAGGCCGCGATAGCTGTGCGATAAAAGTTCGTTAAAATCAGTAGGTTAAGATGTAAAATCAGGAATTTTTGTGTTTTTTTGAAGCCATCGCATCCAGCTTTTTCTGAGCACGGTCATAAGTGCTGTCCAGCAGATATTCAAAGACAGAAATCACATCAGTCATGGAACCTTTGACCCCATAACGTGCGGCTTCGCGTACCATATCGAGGGCGTAATGCATAAGGCTCAGAGCATCGACTTTAAAGACATGATTAGTGTTTCGGAATTCTTCCATCGCCATCGTAAACGTGCCGATATTGCGCAAAATGCTCGGCTCGATAAGGGGAGCAAAGTGGGCTACGGCCATGCGAAGGGCTTTCGCTTCCTCGCGGATATGCTCGAGGGGATGCGTTTCGACCTGTTCCGTGCCGACAAAACGGATTTCTGCGCGCGTCAGGGATTTGGCCAGAAGGCGTTCATCCTGATCTTTGTCGACATATAAATTGATACGGATGTTGGGCGTTCGCGTACCCCAAAGCCCTAAAAGAAGGAAATCTTTGGCAAAATCGCGAGGCTTGAGGTCGGGGACGTGTTCCGTTTCCATCGTATGGCGAAGGGTCAGGGCAAAAAATACGACCAGTTTCTCGGATATTTCGGGAAACACGCGCATGTAGCTGGCATGCTCAAGCTGCGTCATTTCGGAAAGATCAAAGGCATCCAACAGACGTTCATTGTCGTGAGGATCGGGATTGCCAAGATCCTGCACCAGGAAAAGAACGCACGGAATGCGGCGGTAAAGCTGTTGAGTGCCTTGAATATCCATGCCTTCGGCAGCATCATATTTTTCAATGCAGTCGCGAAGAATGCCGAAAAAGACCTCTTTTTGCGTGTCGCTGAGGTTGGCAAGATAGGTGGTATCGAGCTGACGAGCGGCAAAATGCGCGCGCATGTTGTAATTGCGGCGGCGTTCAGATTTGGCGCCAAGCAGTTCAGCATTGACCTGATTCTGAATCGAATGACCCAGAAAATCCATGTGCGTCTGCGGACCGAAACAACCCTGGGATTCGAGATCAAAGTCGGGATAATCATGATGAATATCGAGAATCCACTGAGAAAGGGTGGTCAGATCGCCTTGAATGGCTTTTAAAATTTCGGGGGCTTCGCGAAGAATGGCCTGCTTGAAGGTCTGTGAAAAAACATTCACAACCGTTTTATTCTGTGCCTCCATGTCGGCCATTTCGAGTTCGTCCATGTCCGGATGGTAGGCATAATAGACGATTTGCGGCGTGTTAAAATCGGTCATACCGTGGGCTTCAAACGCCGATTCAATCAGAGATTTGGCACGGTTCCAGTCAAACCAGGGATGACGCGAACCCAGCATCCAGCGAAGTGAATCGCGAACACCAATCGTCGCCTTTTTATTGAAAAAATCCGAACATTTCTCAACCATGTGCGAATTGAGCGGCGATTTGCGCAAATCTTCCTGGAATTTCAGCAATGAAGCTTCATCGTGCACATCTTCATGAAAATAAATATCGCGTTTCAAAATATCAAATACGGCTTCATCGACGGCAAAAGATTGCCGAATGTCGCGCAAGATGGTGCCGCGTTTTGGAATTTCCGTCTTTTCATCCAGCTCATGCATCACTCTTGCCAGCGGACATTCAAAAAACTGTGACGCAAAAGGCCCTGCACTGAAATAAGCTGACTCGCGAGCCGATTCAAATGCCGTGCGGCTTGCGCTTTGACGCGTGGGGAAAAATTGAACGCCGGCTGCCCCAATACCTTCTGCAATCGCCTGGCGATCCAGTGATTTTTCAAACCCCTGAATGCTGAAACGGATCGGATCTGCGCGCAAAACACTTACACCATAACGCTGCGTAAGTTCGTCCAAAAGTTCCGCAGAAACCGACTTTTCGCCCAATGCATTCAGATTGCGCTCCAAAAGACGTCTGTCAAAGCGGTAACGACGCCAGCGTATGCCTTCCGACTCCATCTTAAGGGAACGATAAAATGCGCGTAAAATTCGATGCTGAATGAAGTCTTGCTGTTTCATAGTCTCAATATATCAAGAATAAAATCGTTTTTAAGGATATCTCTCAGGCGGCATGAGGAAATGATTTCCCCAAAAAATCGCCTGAATTGGCCTCTATTATCACGCAAAACGATGCGAAAAAAGCCACTAATCACGCCAAAAATGATTCCAAACCATAAGTCGCCGGAATATTATCAGAATTATCCATGTTTTGAGCCCGTCTCACACCATGCACTGAAAACAAACCGCAATGCATGGGATTATCCTCAGATGAATGCGTAAAATTTGCCGATATTTGCAAAAAAGCCATGACATGCTGGATATATTGACGTATTGCTAAAACAACTGTGCACAGGCAAACTGTGTGCGTCATTTAACCTTAAAAAAAAACACGGTGTTATGATGGAAATAACCAACGAACTCGACATACTCGCTTTTCCCTTCGCTGAAATCGCTCAATTCGCCGCATACGATGATGATGATTATGACGACGATGACTACGATGATGATGATTATGACGATGACTACGATGATGACGATTATGATGATGATTACGATGATGAAGATGATGATTACGAAGACGACGAAGACGACGATTATGA
>JAGBXG010000356.1 GCA_017629415.1 Pseudomonadota bacterium
GACAATTTTCCTGATGGTTCAGGGTATTGAAGGGATAAAATTAGGCCGGAGCATGCCTGATTTTGAGGCTCCATCCGCAATTGTTGGGTCGATGTCCACAGCGGATAATCCGATATTAAACCTCGAAGCCACGTTTAAGACTCCAGAATCGGCACAGGCTTTTGTAGATGTGTGGCCTGAAATATTATCTGCTTCTGGGCGCATGGGTGTTCCGGGACTGGGGGGGCTGCTTGGAGCGATGTCACTTGCTGCCGAACAAGACCGCGTTCTGATGACCGGCGAACTGAATGGTGCGATGATTGGTCTGGTGCTGATGTTTGCATCGTCTTATTTGGAACGCAGTCAGTAGACAGTCAGCAGTTTTTTTGGGGGGCTTTAAGAAAGCTCGTAAGCTGGGGCTTTTTTTGAGTTGGACGCATATTGGTTACTGACGTTTATGTGTGGAATGGGTCTTTGTCTTCCAGTCCGCGTCCCTGCAGGATTTATTTTCTTTAGGCGGTTGGCCGATGTGGCGGGGGTAGGCGCGTATTTGTGCAGCAAATAGCGCCGCAGGGGGCGGCAGCCCCCTTTTTTTATGGCTTTTAAGTGGGGGTAAATGTTTTGGTGTGGGGAATTTGGTCATTTTATCGTATTTTTAGATGAAATCATGATGGATATCGCTTAAACTGTTAAGATGTAGGTGTATGTAGCCTTAAATTCTCGTATTGGACATGACAGGAATTTGTGATGGACAGATTATCGTTAGGACCATTTGATTTGATACGGCCGATTGGGAAGGGGTCGATGGGTGTTGTGTGGGAAGGCATTCATCGGAGTCAGGCGCTTCCTGTGGCGATCAAGGTTTTGACGGCGGTAGGCGCTCAGGATGAGACGTTTCGTCAATCTTTTGCGAATGAGGTCAGGGCTGTTGCACGTCTTCACCATCCTTCGATTATTCGTCTTTTAGATTATGGGATAACGGACGGTGATTTATGTGAGGCATCGGAGGGGCAAATTGCAAGCGGAAGTCAGTATTATGCGATGGAGCTTGCCAGTGGTGGGACACTTCCGAAGCCGCATTCTCCGCTTCCCTGGCTTCAGATGCGTTATCTTTTGCTTGAGCTTTTGGATGCGCTTGCTCATGCACACGCGCGAGATGTGATTCATCGCGACATTAAGCCTGGGAATATTCTTTTGATGCATGATGGGATGCAATCTCGCGTGATGCTGACGGATTTTGGCATTGCGAAGGCGGTGGGGACGAAAGAGCTTCCGGATGGGATGGTTGCGGGTACCCCGCGTTATATGGCGCCTGAACAGATTATGAATCAAACGCGAGATCAGGGGCCGTGGACAGATTTGTATTCGATTGGTTGTTTGGCTTATCTTTTTGCGACAGGTCATCGGATATTTTCGCATGCGACGGGTACAGAAGTGCTGCGTTGTCAGATTCATGAACGTCCTGAGCCTGTGACCAGCCGTCATTTGCCTGAAGGATTTCAGGGGTGGCTGGATAAAATGCTTGCACAGAAAGTATCTGCGCGTTTTGAGTATGCAGCTGAGGCGGCCTGGGAGTTGGTTTGTTTGCCGGATCCTGTGGAAGAACAGCCAGAATCGGGTTTGCATTTGAAAGGATCAGAGCGTGCAGTTTTGGATTCGTGTGAGTGTCATGCCGCGAATGAACAGGGCTTGAATTCGAGCATTTATCATACGCTTTACCAGCCGGATCAGATCTCGATGGTGACAGGCCAGATGAGTGGTGTTTCTGAGAGTGCTGAAGATGACAATCTCAGTTTGGCGGACAATTTGCTTGCCGATATGGGCGATACGATGCGCATGGATTCTGAGGATATTGCGCGTGTGATATCGCAGCAGACGCAGGCAGCCAAGGAGCGTGAGGAACGTGAGGGACATGAGCTTTCCACGCTTGCAGAGATGTATCGCCAGCGTTTGAATGCAGAGCCGATTATTTATGAAGACAAAGCTGTTGTTCCTGCGCCTCAGACGTGGCAGCGCGAAGTATTTCAAGATGGATTTGGCCAGGTTTTGGGTGCGGGTCTTGGGTTATGGGGGTTACGTTCTATTCCGATGGTAGGCCGTGAGTATGAACGTGATGTGATTTATGAGCAGTTGCTCAAGACTCGCGAGGATCGTCAAGTCCGTTGTATTTTGTTGGATGGTCCTCGTGGTACAGGCAAATCCCGTATTATTGAATGGATGTCTCAGCGCGCACATGAGCTTTCGATTGCACATATATTGAAGGCTTTGCATTATGAGAATCATTTGAAGGCGCCTGGTGTGGCTCGTGCGATGATGTATTATCTGTCATGCCAGAATTTAACGCGTCATCAGGCACTTGAGCGGATTCAATGGTTTTTGAATGAGCATGTTCTAGAGCATGATTATGATGATGCATTGCCTTTGCTTGAGCTGATGGAATTACAGGATGATCCGGAAAATCCTGTGCCTGGCATTCACTTCGCGAGTGCCGAAGAACAGTATGCAGTCATTTGCCGCTTTATGCGTCGTATTTGTCATGATCGTGCGGCTGTTCTGTGGTTGGATGACATTCATTATTCAGAGTATTCTTTGGGATTTGTGGAATATATGCTCAAGTCTGAGCAGGCATCTGGGATTCCTATTTTGCTTCTAGCCACGAGTCGTTCTGAAGATATGACCGAAGGTAGTGATCAGGATGCGGCATATAAGCGCGTGGTGCTGAGTGAGCATGTGACCAAGCTTGATGTGGCTCCGTTGTCGTCGCAATCGCATTTAAAACTTGTGCATCAGCTGATTGGTTTGGATGATGAACTTTGTTCGCAGGTGGCTCAGCGCACGAGCGGTATGCCATTGTTTGCGATTCAGCTTGTTGGGGATTGGGTAGAACGCGGTTTACTCGTACCCAGTGATACGGGGTTCAAGGTGCGAGATAATGCATCTGTGGAGCTTCCGGATTCTTTGCACGAACTTTGGCTTTCGCGTATTCGGCTGATATTCCGTGATTCAAAGCGTATGACAGCCATTATTGAACAGCTCGAGCTTGCTGCATGTTTGGGCGGTCAGTTTGATGCTGATGAGTGGCGCATTGCCTGCGAAATGGCAGAACTGGGCAGCAATCAGCAGACATTGGAATGTATGCTTGAACATCAGCTTTTTGAGCTGCGTTTTCCAAATATTGCTTTTGTTCATGATTTGCTTCGCGAATCCCTTGTGCGTTATGCGAAAGAGAACGGGCGTTATCGACATCATCATCAGCATTGTGCCGATATGCTTCAGGCTTATTTTTCTGATGCACTCAGATTTTATCATGAACGTCGTGCAGAGCATCTGTTTGCAGCTCGTGCGTATGAAACGTGTATTGAACCTTTGCTTTTGGCAGCCAATTTGCGTCGTCAGCTGAGCGAATTTAATGCAGCGCATAAGTTATTCGAGCGCCGCAGTTTTGCCCTGGATGCTTGCAAGGCCGATGAAAATAGCCCGATCCGGGCGTTGGGCTGGATTGCACAGGCGGCAACATGGATTCAACAAGGCGTGCTTGAGTCTGCCGATTCTTTGCTTGAGCGTTCGCTTGAACTCGGTTTTCGTACGCATTCTCCGGTCATTCAGGCTTTGGCATATAAAGAAAAAGGGCTTTTGCTTCATTTGCGGAATTGCATTGGTGAAGCTCAGGATGCCTTTATGGCTTCGCTGTCATTCTTTAATCAGATCAGCGAACGCCGGCGTGCTGCATACGAAAATGATCGGGCCGAAACCTTGTGGCGTATTGGGCGTATTTGTGACGTGAAACATGAGCTTGATTTGGCTCGTGTATATTTAAGTCAGGCCATTGAAATTCAGACACAAACTGGTGATTTGTTTGGACTGGCGCGGTCTTATAAATCTTTGGGCAATACGTTGCAGCATGGCAATTATTTTGAAGAAGCGCGTCAGAATATCGAATATGCGCTCAATATATTTCAGCAGCAGGGGTATCGTATTTATGTCGCCAACTGTTTGAATGATATCGGAGAAATCTATCGCTTGGGGTATCATCAGCCCGATCAGGCCGAAGTTTATTACCGAAATGCTTTAGATATCTATCGCGACGTGAATCCTATTGACGGCTGTACATCAGCCATCAATCTCGTGCTTATTTTGTTGTCGAAAGAACGATACACAGAAGCCAAGGGATTGGTGCTTTCGCAGATTGAGATGATAGAAAAATCAGGGCAGACATTTGATTTAAACTGGCTGTATGCAGCTCTTTTGCCTTGTTGTGCAGCGACATTTGACTGGCCGACCTTTGATGATATCGTGCTGCGGCTTGGCAAGACATTAGAAGACAGTATGGTTGTTGATGCCGATATTCTCTATTGCACAGAGCATGCCTGGCACCTCTGCGAGCGTTATGCAACATTCGAGCAGGGCAGGCTATGTCATGAGATAGCGATGCAGCAAGCGATCAGGCTGAATGATAAAGCCGCCATCGCGCGATTGCAGCGTTAGCTGTCGCCGAGATATCAACGATGTATATATTGTATTTATTGACGGGATTTCTCGTCGGCATGGGGTTGTCGATGCAAACCAGCATTAATGGGCGGCTCCGTAAATCCGTCAAATCCCCTTTTTTAACATCGTTGATATCCTTTTCTGTATCTTTTTTCTTTATAGCCCTGCTCGCTTATATTCAAACCTCCACA
>JAGBXG010000357.1 GCA_017629415.1 Pseudomonadota bacterium
AGCTTTGGTCCAAAACAAGCGGCTCCTGCACACCGGGATAATATAACCGCTCAGGACTGTGTTCTATTTCTCGCGAGTTGTCTTTGGATTTCACGCGAGATTTGCCGATACCGATGATATCAAAAGCACCGAGCAGACCGGCGGCTTCCACGGCTGCCACCACGGCATTGACCTGCCCATGACCGCCGTCAATGAGCAGAAAATCAGGCATTTCGCAAAAACTGCGTTCCGAGACATTTAAATCCTCTTCGGATTCCGGTTCTTGAGTCAGATAACGCAAACGACGTGTCAGAACTTCATTCAAGCTGCCAAAATCGTCCTGACCTTCGGTCGTTTTGACCTTAAAATTACGGCATCTTGAAGCATCCAGCCGCCCCTCAATAAAGACAACCATTGCCGCCACAATCTGCCCACCTTGCATATTCGAGATGTCATAACACTCAATACGATGAGGATACCGCGTCAAATGCAATGTCTTCTGAACACGTTCCAGCAAAGCTTCTTCCGTCGTCCGACGCTGCACAAACTGCTGATGCGCGTTCGCATAAGCCGTTGCCAAAAGCTCGCTTTTGATCCCGCGCTGCGGAAATGTCACTGCGATTTTTTTACCGGCAGTTTCAGACAATGTCGTCGCCAGCAGCTCCCCGATTTCCGTCAAACCTGCATCCAATATGATTTCATTGGGATAGCTTTCAAACGTCTGATAATGGTGAACCATAATCTGACCGGCAATTTCCTGCACAGAACTCAGCACATCCCGAGCTTCGTACGTCTGCATCTGTTGCAAACGGCCCGAACGTACCATCATGACCACAAACGCACGAAAATCCGGTGTGCCATCAAACGCCCAAAAATCCTGATTGACCGGAGCTTTCTGGACAATCTTTTGAGCGGCACAAACCTCGTCAATCGCTTTGAGCTGATCGCGATAACAAGCGGCTTGCTCAAATTGAAGATTTTCTGAAGCTGCCATCATGCGCGCATGCAAAGTCTCCTGAAGCGACTCAAATTTGCCCGATAAAAAGAGTTCCGCATCGCGACAATTCCGCAAATACTCATCGCGGCTGACATCGTGCACACAAGGCCCCAAACAGCGGTGAATCTCATACTGAAGACAGGGACGCACGCGATTTTCAAACACGGCATCGCGGCATGTGCGCAGCATAAAATGCCGGTTAATCACACCTAAACTCATGCGGCATGCCTGACCGCTCGGGTATGGCCCGTAATAATGCGCCCCATCCTTCTTGCGACGTCTGACAATTTCCACGCGAGGCCATTCGTCGCGCAAATCGATCCGAAGCTGGGGCATGTCCTTGTCGTCTTTAAGAATGACATTAAACCTCGGACGATATCTTTTGATTAAACCCGCTTCTAAAATCAATGCCTCACGTTCATTACTCGTAATAATGACATCAATGCGGCCCAAAAGCCCATCTAACATCGAAACAAACGCCCGATCATCATGCCCGGAAAAATATTGCCGTATTCTTTTATGTAAATTTTTGGCTTTGCCCACATAAATCACGACATCACGGGTATCTTTCATCAAATAGACACCGGGCTCATGCGGTATTGTTTTCAGGGCTTTTTCAAAATCAAACATCGTATTTCAAGTCCATGACTGGATGACAAAACGTTGGCGATATGTCAGGACTTTGCCTGAAAACCGTCAAATATTTTCCAAAAAGGTCTGAATGATACCAGATCGGGGCGTTGCGGGGCGCAAGCCACGCATCGGGGGTAGGCGCGTATTTGCGCGCGGCTATGTCGGCCCGTTGGGCCTCCATACGCCATGCGCTGCGCGGACTATGTCGGCCTGAGGGCCTCCATACGCCGCGCAAATAGCGCCGAAGGGGGCTTGGCCCCCTCATAAAAATCAAAATCTCATAGCTCAGAAATGCCCTGAACTGAATTCTAACATTTCAGACGGCGATTCTGGGCACGGAAGTCTGAATTTGCGTCGTGAGTTCGTAATTGATGGTGCCGGCCCATTGCGCCAGCTGTTCGGCAGTAATCCGTTCGTTCCCCTGTGCGCCGAGCAAGACAACTTCGTCACCGGCTTTGACATCAGGAATATCGGTCACATCAGCCATGCACATGTTCATGCAGATACGACCGCGAATCGGAGCGCGATGGCCATGAATCAAGACATGTGCAAGATTGGAAACCGCACGATCATAGCCGTCATAATATCCGACGGGAAGCACGACCAAACGTGTGGGATGCGTGACCTGATAAGTACAGCCGTATCCGATAACAGACCCCGTGGGGATAGTTTTGACTTGTGCAACGACGGTTTTCCAGGTCAAAGCCGGCTTCAAATCCACATCTTTACCTAACAGCTTGGCACTGACAT
>JAGBXG010000358.1 GCA_017629415.1 Pseudomonadota bacterium
AAACCTGTCAAAATCATCGGCGGCATCATCCTGCTCATCGGATGCTGCGCTCTCTACATGTTCCTCACTAAACTCACCCCGCGAGACTTCGTGCGCATGCCAGAAGGTGTCCTCGATGATGCCATCTATGCCGCACAGCAAAATGACCTCAAAGGATTCAAACGCACCTTCAACAAAGAAATCCAGGAACGCATGCAAGCCATGCACGACAACAATATGAACCGTGAATCCGGCACCACTTCCGCGCACGAAAAAGAAGAACTCTTCTGGACTTGGAATACCCTCATGACGCGCATGGCCAAACAAGGCGGCTTCGAAGTCAAAAAATCTTCCACCAAATTCCTCGACTACATGATCGACGGCAAAGCAAAACTCGAAATCGTCTATGTCGATAAAGATACCGGCAAACAACGACAAAAAAATTATACCCTCCACCGAAATGGCGGCGTCTGGCGCATCGATATCTCCGCAGACCCCGACTTCGTCAAAGCTTATAACCAATCCGTCCGCTCATTCCGTACCATCGAACCCAGAGACAGCGAAGAACAGGATTTTTAACTTTTGTGCGTCCCATTTCGCACCCAAATGTCAGCGTTCAGTACACGCCAAACCTGCAAAAAATGTGAGTGCTCCAAAGAAATAAGCTCCGACCCAAAATAACTTTGCATACGCAGTGGATCCCCTAAGAATCTCTGAACAATTACTATTAAAATGAGGGGGCCAAGCCCCCTACGCCGCTATTTTCAGGCAAATACGCGGCTACCCCCGATTCGGGGACGGCGCCCCGCAACGCCCCGCCCGAGTTTTATTCACAACTCCACTCAGCACAAAGCGACATATTTGATACAATAAATACGCAAATTTTAGGTGTAAAGTCGCTTTGTGTAAGTTATTGACCCATACGGTTATGTTCAATCTGGTCATGGCAAATTTTTTGCTAGATCTGATGCGGTCCAGAGTCTTTTCTGGCTTTCTTGAAACACATCATGGATTGGATATATTTCCAATTGCGCCATATTCCATATTCTTCTGCAAGGCATACCATGCAAAAGACAAAAATTGTCTATCTGTTTGCCACATTGATGGTGGCACTCAGTCTCAGCGGCTGCTTCAGTCCGCAGAGATATTCTACAAACATCCCCATCGAGGAAATTGAACCCCATTACGGCGACCTCGCTGTTTCCGGAGAACAACTCAACCGCTGGTGGGAAAATTACGGCGACCCAAACTTAAGCCAGTTTGTCAAAACTGTGCTCGAAGAAAGTCCAACATTACAAGTCGCCTATTTGCGTCTGCTCGACAGCGAACTGCAGCATAAACAAAGTCAGGCAGGATATTATCCGTCCTTATCCCTCAGCGCAGGTGCCGGCGTTGGCGGCCAGGTTCCCGCCGGCGATCCCGCCGTCAACCAGAATTATAATCTCGGTCTCAGCCTCAGCTATGAAATCGACATCTGGGGCAAAGTCCGTGCACAATCCCTTGCCAGCGAACTCAGCATGCAATCGGCACAAGATTCCGCTGAATCCGCGGCTATGACCCTTGTCGGCAATGTTGTCACCGAGTGGTTCGCCATCCAATATTATCGGGAACGCATTGAACTGACCCGGCAACTCCTCGAACTCAGCGAAAGCTATTATCTGCTCGTCGAAGAATATTACAGAACAGGACAATCCACAGGCACCGATGTCCTCGAACAGCGTCAGCAAATCGAGTCGTTGCGCGCCACGTTGTTAGATCTCGAAACGAATATCCGGATTTCACAACATTCGTTGCAAATTTTAGCCGGCGGCAAAATTAAACCCAATGTCGAAGGTCCATTGCCCGCTGCCATCCATGTCGGCGGAACCCCCGATGTCGAAAAGCTTCTCGAAATGCGACCCGATGTCCGCACCGCACGCCGGAATGCACAAAAAGCCAATGCCCAAGTCGTCGTCGCCCTTGCCGATCGCTTGCCCAGTTTGCGCTTGAGCGCTTCACTGGCATTTCGTGCCCCCTCCATCGTCGATCTGTTCAAATCACTCATCTGGGATACCGCTCTGAGCTTTGCCGCCAACCTGTTCGACGGCTTCAATAAAACTACAGCCATCGACCGCGCCAAAGTCTCATTCCTCATCGAACGCCTGAACTATATGACTACCGTTTATCAGGCAGTCGCCGATGTCGAAAAAGCTCTCCTGACCTTGCGCCTGCGCGAACAACAGCTCGTCGATGCCCAGGCTCAGCTCAATCGACAAAAAGAAATCCTCGATGTTTCAAGACAATATTTCATCGAAGGCGCACTCGATTACAACCGCGTCCTGAGCGCCCTGCGAAGCATGATCAGCAGCTCACAAAGCGAACTCGATGCCAGACGAAACTTGCTCACCGCACAAATCGCCTTATTCAAAGCCATGGGCGGTGCTGCATGGATAGCTGAGACCACCGAAACAGCCTCTCAAAAAGCCCGAGAAATGCTCGAAAAACTCGACGATGAAGAAAACAACGACGAAAATAACGAACAAAAAACAACGGCTGAATAATGGCTATGGATTTAAAGCTCAGCATCATACAACGCCGGGATACTGCCCCATTCCACACGATGTACGCAAAGTTTTGCAACCCCTGACAAAGTGATGCGCCAAATCACAATGGAATTGAAAGCATGAGGTCGCTTTTGATGCCCAAATCACACAATTACTGACGTTCTCTTGTATATATTTCACTCACAACTCACACATAACGATGTCTTATGAGTCATTCTAATCCTCCCCACAAAAAACCAGGAAATAGCAATAATATACTCGCCTATTTTTCTCAGGCTTTTATTGCCATCGTCGTTGTTGTTATCGGATTCATTATCGCCGACATGTTCTTTTCAGACAAAGTCGTCACCAAGCGTGGCCAACGCATCGATAATGGCATTCTCGTCGAAGTTCAGGCCATGCAAAAAACCGATCACGATGTTTTGCTTGAAGCCACCGGCGAAGTCATTGCCAGCCGCAGCATGTCGCTCAAAAGCGAAGCCAATGGCCGCGTCACATGGGTCAATCCCAACTATTACCCCGGGGCGCATTTCAAAAAAGGGGATGTCATTGCACGCATTGCACAGGAAGATTATGAAATCAAACTGAATACCGCCAAAATCCAGCTGCGTCTGAAAGAATCCGCACTGCTCATGGAAGAAGCAAAAGGACGTGCCGCCACCGCAGAATTAAATGCCTTAAAAGGCAGCGTCCTCAAGTCTGAACTGACCGAAGAAGAAACCTCACTCGTCAGGCGTGTACCGCAATTGCAAGATGCTATCGCCAATGTAGAATTGGCCAAAAATACTTTGCGACAAGCCCAGCTAGACCATGACAGAAGTGTTGTACGCATGCCCTATGATGCCGTGCTCCAGGATACCACCATCTCTATCGGCGACTATATTTCCGGCAGCACATCGCTCGGCAACATCGTGGCCTCCGACGTTTTCTGGATCAAAGTCAGCCTGCAACCCTCCCTCGTGTCCTGGCTCGGAGCCACCGAAGATGCCCTCAAACAAGTTGAAGCCTCCGTCAGATATGAAATGGGCGGCAAACAAATCACACGAAAAGCACGTGTCCTCTCCATGCTCAGCTCCGTCGAATCCCTCGGACGTATGGTGCAGGTTGTATTGGCCGTTGACGATCCCTTCGGAGACCCCGTCGACTCCCCCTTGCTCATCGGCACGTTCATTCACGCCACACTTAAGGCTCCAAACAAATTAAACAGTATCGAAGTTCCTCGCGCCATGGTCCGCGAAGGCAACCAGGTCTATGTCTGTTCCAAAGAAAATACACTCGAAATCCGCGATATCGTCACCCCCTACAAAAATGAAAAAAATGTCTATGTCACCGAAGGTCTTAATGACGGAGACCGCGTCGTCACCACATTGATTTCATCCCCCATTCAAGGACGAAAACTCAGAGTCAAAGGCGAAACAACAGAAGTCGGACAAGTTTCAGATGACACCGGCAGAGGACGCGGAGGCGGCCCCAGAATGTAAACCGCACCGTATGGAGCCCAAAAGGGCGACATAGGGGCGGCCGCGATGCGTATGCCGCCTTCAAAAAGGCGGCATAGCAAGCGCACCCCACAAAAAAAGACATTTATTCAGACATAGATTGTTTAGGAGATATGCATTCTTATGCAAGAGAACAAATCTGAATCGCAAAAACATACAGACCCGATGATTCAGGACATACCCCAATCGAACGAAAAAGAAATTGAGGAAAAGGCAGAAAAAGAAGGGCTGTTTAAAGGACCATTGGCGTGGATGGCGCGAAACCACGTTGCCGCCAACCTCCTCATGTTCACCATGATTCTCGGCGGAATCATCATGGTCGGCTCGCTGCGGCAGGAACTCATGCCCAACGTCGAAGCTGAACGCATACAGGTCAGCGCCAGCTACCCAGGTTCGTCGCCGGACGAAGTCGAAGAAGGTATTGTCATCGCCATTGAAGAAGCCGTGCGCGGCATTAACGGCGTCAAAAAAACGACAAGTACCGCCAGCGAAGGCTCGGGACGCGTCGTCATTGAACTGTTAGACGGTGCCGATGTCATGCGTACCCGAAATGAAATCGAACGCGCCGTTGACCAAATCGTCACCTTCCCGGACGATATGGAAAAACCTCAAGTCCGCGAAATGACACGAAAACAACGTGTCTTGAGCGTTCTGGTCAGCGGCAATGTCGGCAAACATGCCCTTCGTGAAGCCGCCGAATCCGTGCGCGATGAACTGCTCACCCGCGAGGGCGTCAGCATTATTGAACTCTCCAACGTCGAAAGCCCGGAAATCGCCGTCGAAATTTCGCAAGAAGCCACACAAGCTTACGGCCTCAAAATTGCCGACGTCGCACAAGCTATCAGCTCAAGCTCCGTCGACTTATCCGCCGGTAACCTCAAAGCCGAAAGCGGCGCCGTCATGCTGCGTACACAACTCAAAAAAGAATACGCCAGCGAATTCGAAAACGTCGTCCTCAAAGTCGAAAAAGACGGCAGAACCGTCCGACTGAGCGATGTCGCCACCGTCACTGACGGCTTCGAAGAATCCGATTATTCCTCCTATTATAATGGTGAACCTGCCGTCGGCTTGACCGTTTACGCCGTCGGACATGAAACCCCGGTCAGCGTCTCCGATACCGTCCGAGACTATTTGGCCGACAACGAAGGCATGTGGCCTGAAGGCATCAGCGTCAATATCCGCTCCGATAACGCCGACTCATACCGCGTCCGTATCGACCTGCTCATGGATAACGCCAAAATCGGTCTCCTGCTCGTTCTGTTTTTCTTGGGCTTGTTCCTTGATATCCGCATTGCATTCTGGGCCGCGATGGGCATGCTCTGCGCCTTTGTGGGTGCCATCGCCGTCATGGTCATGCTCGATGTCTCGTTCAACATGATATCGTTGTTTGCCTTCATCCTTGCACTCGGTATCGTCGTCGACGACTCCATTGTCGTCGGAGAAGCGGTCTACGTTCACCGAGAAAAAGGCGCTTCCGGTATTGTGGCAGCCATCAAAGGCTTGCGCGAAGTTTCTACGCCGGTCATGTTCTCGGTTATTACAACGATTATCGCCTTCGTGCCGTTGCTTTTCCTGCCCGGCATGCTCGGCAAAACCTATCGCGATTTGCCCATCATCGTCATCATCATCCTGTGCCTCTCCATCTTTGAATGTATGCTCATTATGCCCGCACACCTTTCCGGAATGAGCATGAATCCACAAGGATTTATCAAACATTTCCGTGACTTTCAGGCATTCATCGCCCGGGGGTTTGAATACATCGTTGAAAAAACCATCCGTCCGCTCATCACTTTTTCACTCAATAATCGATATGTCGTCACCGCGCTTTCCATTGCACTGATTATTGCCACCATTGGCTATGTTGCCAGCGGCCGACTCCGTTACACCATGATGCCCGAAGTCGAAGGCGACACCGTCTCTGCCTCCATCCGAATGGCCGATGGTTCCCCGGTCAGCCGCATGCAGGAAGTCGAAAGATTCTTCCTCGAAAAAACACAAAACGTGGTCAAACAATTCGGTGAAGACACCGTCGTCGGCATTTTCTCGCAAGTCTCTGGCGGAAGCTCGGCTTCAGTACAAGCTTATCTCGTACCTGCCACCGAACGCACCTATGCCTCAAGTGATTTTGCGAACGCCTGGCGTAAAGAAATCGGCGAAATTGCCGGCGTCGAAGCCATGAGCTTCAGATTTAATCAAGGACCTGGCGGCGGCGGTGCCGGCGCATCCTTCAATCTCAGTCACCGTGACAGCAAAATCCTCGATGCCGCTGCCGAAGAATTCGCCACGCGACTCAAACGATACAATGGCGTCAAAGACGTCGACGTCAATGTCGCAAAAGGCAAAGCACAGCTTTCCTACAAACTCACACCAGAAGCACGCGCACTCGGCGTCACCGAAAGCGACTTCGCTCGACAGCTCCGCGCCGCCGTCCACGGCTCCGAAGCACTCCGACAACAACGCGGACGCAACGAAGTCAAAGTCTTCGTCCGATATCCGCTCGCCGATCGACAGTCCGAAGCACTCGTCGAAGACTTCCTCATCAAAACACCTAAAGGCGGAGAAATCCCACTCAGTGCTGCAGCTACCGTCGAACGCGGACATGCTCCCAAAAGCATTTCCCGTGAAAACGGAAAACGCATCCTCACTGTCAGCGCCGAACTCGATGGCGAAGTAACCACCATCGAATCCCTCACCAAACAGCTCAACGAAAATGATATCAAAGATATGCAGGCCAGCTTCCCGGGCCTGACCCTCAGCATGGGCGGCATGCACGCAGACAGCGGCGAAATGTTCAGTAAAATGGCTCTTTTCTTCGGATTCTCTATCTTTGTCATGTTCGCCATGATGGCTACCGCCTTCCGCAGCTACTCACAACCTATCATGATCATGCTGGCCATTCCCTTCGGATTCGTCGGCGCCATCCTCGGACACATCATCCTCGGATACAGCCTCTCACTCATCAGTATCCTCGGCATGATCGCCCTCTCCGGTGTCGTCGTCAACGCCTCCATCGTCATGACAAGCGTCATCAACGACAATCTGGCCGAAGGCATGACCCTCCGAGATGCCGTCATTGACGGTTCCGTACGCCGCTTCCGCCCCATCTTCCTATCCGTCACAACGACGTTCCTCGGCGTCTTCCCCATGATCCTCGAAACAAGCAAAGAAGCACGATTCCTCATTCCTATGGCCATCAGCCTCGGCATCGGCGTCATCTTCTCCGCCGTCATCACCCTGCTTATCGTCCCCTGCAATTACTTAATTTTGGACGATATCAAACGCCTGCTCAACCGTATCTTTGGATAATGACTACCGGGGGCAGACGCCCCCTTCGGCGCTATTTGCTGCGCAAATACGCGCCTAC
>JAGBXG010000359.1 GCA_017629415.1 Pseudomonadota bacterium
AAAAAGCAGAAGAGGCCAAAAAAGCAGAAGAGGCCAAAAAAGCAGAAGAGGCCAAAAAAGCAGAAGAGGCCAAAAAAGCTGAAGAAGCAAAAAAAGCAGAAGAGGCCAAAAAAGCTGAAGAAGCAAAAAAAGCCAATTCTACACGTTTAGCAGATGGGCTTCAGGCCACACGCTCGCAAGGCTTTCTTGCGCAAATCGGGCGTATTTTCAAAGGCCAAATGAAGAGCTCAGTCATTGATGAACTCGAAGAAATTCTTTTTACTGCCGATATCGGTGTCAAAACAAGCGAACGCTTATTAGAACGCGTCACCGAAAATCTCCGCGATAAAGCAGATGGTACCGCAGCTATGAATTTGCTGCGCGAAGAAGTCAGAAGCATTCTCAAAGCCAGCGAAAAGCCGTTCGAAATCGGAAATGAAAAACCACATGTCATTCTCACAATCGGTGTCAATGGTGCCGGCAAAACAACGACACTTGGCAAATTGGCAGCTCAATTGTCACGAGAAGGCAAAAAAGTTTTGCTCATTGCAGGAGATACATTCCGCGCTGCTGCCATTGAACAGCTGGAAGAATGGGCTCAGCGGTGCGGTTGCGAAATTTATCGTAACAAACAAGGCGCTGATCCCTCCGGCACCATTTTTGACGGCATTCGCTATGCAAAAGAAAACGGATTTGACGTCGCCCTTGCAGATACTGCAGGCCGCTTGCATAATAAAAAAGACTTGATTGAAGAACTGAAAAAAATCAATCGCGTTTCAGGTAAAGCCCACGAAGGCGCTCCACATCAAGTGCTTTTAGTCCTCGATGCCACAAATGGACAAAATGCATTAATGCAGGCTCGTGAATTTGGCGAAGCCATTGAATTTACAGGCATCGCACTCACAAAACTTGACGGCACTGCTAAGGGCGGTGTCATCATCGGTATCTGCGAAGAATTCCAAAAACCCGTGTATTTTATCGGTATCGGCGAAATGATCGATGATCTCCGCCGTTTCCAAGCAGAAGAGTTTGTTGACGCGTTGTTCTTTGAAGAATAACACGTTCAAATCATTTGAAAGGATTTTTGTTCTAGTCATAGTTGCAACTTCAACCTGAAGTATGATATATGCCCTTGACCCTGCGAAGGTGGCAGAGGGCTGTAGCCGACAGGGTTAAGATTTGTTGGTAAAGCAGCTGTTAGTCAACTTGGACCATTGCAAAATGGTACGATGAGGAGCTTTTTGATGCGCCGTGTCCTCAATGTAATGATATTGGCATTGGTAATGATGATGGTGCCTACTCTGGCCATGAGCCAAGAGGAAGCATCGACGTCGGCAGAAGATGTTTCTGTTGCATCCGATGATGCAACTTCTGACGTCTCGACATCTGACGATTCTGCAGTAAGCAGTTCAGATGATGGCTCTGGCGCTGATGTTTTTGAGAGCAAAATCGTTGCTAAAGATCAGAAAAAGAAGCGTGAATTTAATGACAAAATCGTTGTCATTCAGCGCAAACCGTTTATGCGTCGCAATCGTGTTGAACTTGCTCCCATGTTTTATGGCGGCATCAACGATTCGCTTCTTTTCCAGGTTGGCGTAGGCGGCCACATTAATTACCATATCTTGGAATGGCTTTATGTCGGTGTCTATGGCGGCTGGCAAGATTGGCGTTTTGCCGATCGCAAACAGAACAGTCTCTCCGATGCCTATGATGATGTCATTGATGCGACAGATGCAATTCCGACGACTTCCATCGTAGATGGCTATGTCGGCGGCGTTGTCGGCTTCGTGCCCATCTATGGTAAATTCTCCATTTTTAACACCTCCGTTGTTCACTGGGATTTCTCCCTCGGCATCGGCGGCGGTACCGTCTATACCCGCGCTAACGGCTTTGTCGGCGGCGGTCTGATCACCGTTGATCACCGCTGGTATCTGTTAAAATGGCTGAGCTTGAACATCGGTCTCAAAGGTTGGATCTATTATGAAGATATTGGCAGCCGTGAAGGTATCTTCACACACTGGCAAGCTGGTATCGGTATTGGCTTCTGGCTCCCTGCTTCTTGGACTTACAAGTCCGACTGGTAGTCTGATCGTCTAAAGTTGGGTTTTTGTCTTTATTATTTGAACAACAAGGCTTTAAATCTCTAAATTTAAAGCCAACCTGATATAAAGGATGGGATTACGCATGAAGCGGTGGATAAGCCTTCTGGCGTTGATCATAATGTTCGCAGTCGCATTACCTCAGACTTCTTTCGCCGATGACGAAGAGGGTATCAGCAGCCTTGCCAAAGGTGACCCCATTCGCCATCAGATGCTCCTTCGCTCAGGAAGATTTGAGATACAACCAATGGCTCAGTTCGGTATTAACGAAACCTTCAGTCAATCTATCGGTTTCGGCGCCAACTTGGCCTACTATTTCACCAATTACCTCGGGTTGGGCGTCTCCTTCCTCTACGATGCCTTACATATCCCCGGCGATGAACTCGATGCCGTCAGCGCCGATTCCTACGATCCCGATGTGCAGTCCACTTTGGCTATCGCAAGACCAATGATGAACTTCGACGTCGGTCTGTATTACGCCCCGCTGATGGGTAAATTCTCCGTCTTCGGATGGATTCTGAACTACGATTTGCATATTTATGGCGGCTTCGGCACCATTATTATGGACTCTGCTTGCGGGGCTGGCGGTACCATCTGCCAAAATAATATTAACAAAAATCTTGAAGGCCCCAAATTCGCCGGCGTCGTCGGCTTGGGCTTCAGACTCTTCTTCAATAACTTCGTTGCCATGAATTTCGAATTCAAAGACTATATGTCAAAATATGCCGACTTCTCTCGCGGTGTCGCTGACGATCGTTCGAAATTCAAGAACTTCTTAACGGGAACCGTTGGCGTCAGCCTCTTCGTCCCAATCAATGTCTATATGTCACGTTAAACTGACATGGTATCCTCATAAAAAAGCGTGTTGTATCAACACGCTTTTTTTTTGCTCTTCAGTCAATTCTAAAACATATCTGAAATGACTTAAAATTGAACACACAAAGCCAACAGTTTTAAACGCAAGCAGAACATTTCAGTGTTTCAGCATGCCCAAAACAATTCTTTTACTGTAAAACTTTGATATATCGGTCCCACACAGCCCGGCGTATCGCTACCACCGATAGCCGGGCTCGCGCGGCCTATACGGCTCTCAGCCGAATAGCCGCGCTCATTCCCCAAAAAATTCTTCACTCAGAATGATCCGCAAAACCGCGATAAAAAGAAAAAATCATATTGATATCTCTCAATGCCTGAATTCGCTCTTTTTCATTAAGAAACCTGGCATCCAGTGTCAATATGG
>JAGBXG010000005.1 GCA_017629415.1 Pseudomonadota bacterium
CGGAAATGCTCGATCCCGAAGATTTCAGACCGCAGGATACGGCCAAATTCGCCATCGGCGGAGCGTTCACGCGGGAGGATACGCCAAGTACGCCGGAAATGCTCGATCCCGAAGAGTTCAGACCGCAGGATACGGCCAAATTCGCCATCGGCGGCGCGTTCAAACGGGAAGAAACGGCAAGTACGCCGGAAATGCTCGATCCCGAAGAGTTCAGACCGCAGGATACGGCCAAATTTGCCATCGGCGGCGCGTTCAGACGTGACACAACAGAAAATGATGCCCCCGGTATGCTGTCTGAAAATGAAATCCGGAAATCCTTTGAATCCGAATCCCGTTTCGATTTCAATGTAGGCGGCAACTTCGCTTCATCCTCAAACGCTGCAAATACCAAACGCAGTTTTGCTGAAATGTTTTCTCCAGAAGAGCTTTTGGCATCTGCAGAAAACTTAAAAGTACCGTTTGATTTTACGGTATACCCTGCAGGTCACCCAGGCTTTGCCGAAGAGATAGATGATACCTCGGTTGACGAATGGTACGAGGATGATGCCGACTTCTTGCCGCCGTTCAGACTTGAAGACGACGATGATTTCTCAACAGATTTAAACGTATCGCCACCTCAAGCCCATCCATCTCAAGATATCGCTCAGCAAATCTCTGCGGCAGTAGAAGCATCTCTGACATCGGTTTTAAGAAAACTCATGACCGAAGAGCTTCTGCCAGTGATTGAAAGGCGCATTGATGAAAAGTTCGAAGCCCTAAGAGAACAACTGGCAGCTCAGACATTAAACATTCCCAAAGAAGACTAAATTTTCAATTATTCTGCTTATTTCAAGACATATTCCGAACAAGAGAGCGTTATGCAAAAAGTCATCATTATTGGCGGCGGTCCCGCCGGTATTACAGCAGCCAAACTTTTGCTTAATTCTGGTCATTTTGATGTGACCATTTATGATCGCAGTGAAAAAGTCGGGTTTATGAATGTCGCATTTCCCCTTTGGCTCAAAGGTCGCGTAGCTCATGACTCAGTTTTTGCGGCCACCGCAAATCACCTGCGTGCATTGGGTGCATCCGTGCATACTCAGACCGAAGCCGTTCAAGTCGATCATTTTAACAAAACCGTCACCATTCGTGATGCAGCAGGACAATTTATCACCGATCATTATGACAAACTGATATTGGCCACGGGTTCACGTCCTTCACAGTTCCCTGTTTCCGGCATGCATCTCAAAGGCATTCATTATGTTCGTCTGTACGGCAATGCCCGTGACTGTATGGAACGTTTTGTTCATCCCGAGACTCAACGCGTTGCCATTATTGGGGGCAATTATATCGGCGTTGAAGTGGCGGAAGCATGTGCTGTTGCCGGCAAAACAGTGACTTTGATTGAGCCGGGTCAGCTGCTGGCCAATCAATTTGATCGTCCCTTTGCCGATCGTATTGAATCGCACTTAAGAGAAAAAGGTGTCAATATTCAGTTTGCCCGTTTGCAACGCTTCGTGGGCAACGATGAAAAAGTCACGCATGTTGTCACCAGTCAAGGGACGACAGAAGTGGATCTCGTCATGCTTAACGTAGGATTTTATCCTGTTTCTCCCGTTTGTGATCAGGCCTCACGAACAGAGAATTCAGCCTACCGCGTTTCACATGAGCAATTAACAAACCTGCCGGATATTTATGCCGTTGGAGACTGCGCAGCGAATTATGATCCAATTATTGGTGATTATGCATCATCCTTTTTTGCGTCCAATGCGATGCGCACGGGTACCATTGCAGCCCTCCACATCATGGGCAAAACGATTGATTTCAATCACACGCAAAGCTCTCGTGCGGTCAAAGTTGGAGACATTTATATGGCTGCAGCCGGTCTGACAACGGCCGAAGCCAAACTCAGACAAATTGATGTCAGTTTCTCTGATATCAATGCACGTCAATTCTATCCGTTCATGAAACTCCCTGATCATGATGTTTTGCTTCGTCTGATTTATCGTAAAAAAAGCCGTACGCTTATCGGTGCCCAAATGATGTCAAAACACGATATTACTGATCACATTAATTATTATTCGTTCGCCATTCATCAGGGCATGTCACTGACAGAATTGACGTTCTGTGACACATTCTTTGCACCTCATTTTAACCAAGCCTACAACTATCATATGCTTTGCGCATTGGGTGCCCCCTGATTTTCCAACCTCTCATTAACGGACATAAAATACCATGAAAGTTATTATCATCGGACTCAATCATGCGGGATGTGCGGCAGCCAAAACACTCCTTAATTTGGGATGCACGAACGTCCATATTTATGATCAGCAACGCGAAATTAGTTTTTTATCATGCGGTATGGCTCTTTGGATTGGCGGTCAGCTGGCCAGCGGCGAAGGTCTTTTTTATGCTTCTCCCGAAGATTTTAAAGGTCCCGGCACCAAAGTTTTTACAGAAACCAAAATTGAATCTATCGATTTTCAAATGCGTCAAATCCGTGGTGTCGATAAAAACGGCATTCCGTTTGCGGACAGCTATGACAAATTGATTCTGGCAACAGGCTCAAAACCGCGCCGCACCGAATTGCCTGGCGGTAATCTCGACAATATTTTTTCAGTGAAAACGTACCGCGATGGCGAGTCTACTGTTCGCCAATTGGCACGCTCGAATATCCGCCGTGTTGCAGTAGTCGGTGCAGGTTATGTCGGTGTTGAAATGGCTGAGGCTTGCCAGCGTCAGGGCAAAGAAGTCATGCTTATCGACGTGGCTCCACGTATTCTTTATACGCATGCCGACCAAAAATTTACAGATCTCATAGCCAATCGCCTGCGTGACAACGGTATCCAAATCTATACAAACACGCGAGTCCTTGGCTTTGACGGAACAGACACAGTCCACGGCATACGTACATCTCGCGGGCATTTTAGTATCGATATGGCACTTGTGAATATGGGATCTATTCCTCAAACAGAACTTGGCCGCGGTGTTCTGAACATTGGTCCTCAAGGTGCCTATCGTGTAGATGATTTTCAACAGACAAACCTCCCCAACGTCTATGCCGCTGGCGACTGTGCCATGGTTTATAATAACGCCATTGAAGATTATGAATATGTCTCACTGGCCTCTAATGCCATCCGTTCGGGTATCATTGCCGCTCTCAATATTGCCGGTTTTTCGACTCCCAACCACGGTTCACAGGCATCAAGCGGCCTAAGCATTTATGATATGAAACTGCTGACAACAGGCATTTCGGTTCAAGCAGCTCAAAATCGCGGCATGGATGTCAAATGGGTTGATATTGACGAACAAAAATACCCTCACGATCTCGAATCGCATAACCCCAAGATTCATATGCGGCTCGTTTATAAGACCTCGGATCGTTCACTTATCGGCGCACAAATTGCCTCAACTGCCGATTGTTCCGGTATCATTCACACGCTTTCGCTTGCCATTCAAACACACATGACCATTGATGCGCTTGCCTGGCAAGATATCTTTGTTATGCCAGAAATTTCCGGCACCAATTTGCTGCGAAAAGCTGCCCTTATGGCACTGTAAATCATACCGCAAAAGCCCTGCCCCATGGGGGCTTTGCTCCGGCTCCGCCAAGGGGCTAAGCCCCTTGGCCCATCCATAGGGTGCATATCTTTGAGTTGGACGGGTACTGATTCCTACTTTTTTGCCGTTATGTTGATGCCAGTTCGAGAAAACAAGTCCCTTAGCCCACACAACAGGGTGTGTTTTCGTGAATTCGGGACTGAGTCCTTCTCTTAACTTTCGCCAATATCATTCATAAGACCGAGATAAACGACAGCACCGCTTGCACGATGCGTCACAGCAAAAGCAAAGGCATGATTGACATGGAAGGGGATCACGTCTTTTTCAGGATCTGTTTTATCAGACGTTACTTCAAGTGCTTTATAACTATTCGTGCCGTTTTCATCCACAGTTAACACTGCCTGATGTAAAACTTTATTGATATATATAAATCCTGTACCGGAATCACTGATATCGAATTGGGCAAATCCTGTAAAAAATGCCTCTTGAATACCGATATTCTCCAAATTATTGATCATATCAAAAGAATTACCGGAAACGCCAAACTTGGGTAATGAGACGTCAATGAGTTGGGTATTTTCCGCTTCTACAGAGATGAGCCCGAAATCTTCAGCGGTTAAATTGTGAATCACACTTTGAGCCGTTTCATTGTCATTGGGCAGAATTACAACCATATCAAAGAGCTCGTCTTTATAAGGTAAAATGACAGCTTGGTAACCTTTTTCTACATTCTCATAATATTTAAAATCATAAATGAGATGCATAAAATCTACGACATTATCTTGACTCAAACCATGAAAGACCTTTTTCTTAGTTTTAGTGCTGTCAAAAGGAAAAGCCCAGTTTCCCTCAAATCTTGTTGCATTGACGAGCATAAATGTTTCTGTGCCATAAGAATCATTATTGGTAAGCTTTGCAATAAACTGATTTGTAATATCTAGCATCCAACGGTTCAGTGCATCAATGACATAAAATGTATAATCAAGAAAATTACAAATTTGTACGGGAACCTTAAATATTGTCTGCATAGCCAATTTGAATTGTTCCGAAATCAGCAGATGTTCATCCGCCCAAAACTGATTGGCCATGACATAGCGGCTATTTTCATTTTGCCCGTCAAAACGCAAATTCAGCTGCATTGCAGCAGAGAGGTCAAGCGCATCGGAACGCTCAGCTTCCCAGTGCAATGCATCAGCAATTTCTTGATACGTCGTGCCCTGTGCACCATAAGCTGCCATGGCTAAGCCACTGTAAAGGGCTGTCGGAGATATCACGAAATTGTCTGTGCCTTGAAAATTCTCAATGGCATAAGTATGTGCAAACTGGTTGACCTGTTTGCCCCACTTTTGCTTATCTTCTTGAGCCACCACTGGAACATCTTCAAGGTTTAACAGTTCCTGCTCATAATCTATCTCAATAAGATATTCAGATTCTGGTGGAGCGTCCCATGAATCCGCACTGTCCATGCTGCATGACATGGCAAGCATGGCTATAGAAAATATTGTGACAGCAATCCAGTTTTTCATAAGAATCTCATGAGTGATAAATCTTGAGCAGTTCGTCCATATGAATTCGAGAATGACTGAGCAGACGTCATTCAACAAATCGACTTATTCGCATGAATCATGCCATAAACAAAAAACAAAATATCATTCAGCACATCGTTCACTCAGGGTAATAAAATTCAAAACACAAAACAAAACAAGTTTTAAACTTCTACATTTCAAAGTTCATTCTGAAATGGGCATGTGTAGGAATTATGGATTTCCGTTTATTTTCGGTACCCAGCATCAGAACGCACTGATGTTGAAACAGCTTAATGACTGGACGTTAAATGGGTCAAGCCTGAATCATACATTTATCCAACGTCACATCAAAAGTGGATAAACGTTATACCACCCAAGCACGGCGTATGGCCAAAGGCCATAGCCGCGCCCATTCAAGCACGGCGTATGGCCAAAGGCCATAGCTGTGCCCATTCAAGCACGGCGTATGGCCAAAGGCCATAGCCGCGCCCCAAAAGAAAAAAACATTTTTTGGAAACTTTTATTCGTGATGGATTCGGCGACGCCGCAGCCACCCCAGGCTCAGAACTCCCAGTACAGCAGCAAGCATGGCTAAAGGCCGTGGATGATGCGTTCTGGATGATGTCATGGAACAGCCATTATCTGTGCGGACAATGCTGATGGTGGGCAAATGCGTGTCAGGATTGCCAGGCGTATGGATGACACATTGACCTTTGCTGCAAGTTTCAGGCGCACAGGAAGTCTCCTGCCATTCGCCGTCCACGCAGGTCAGGACGCCGGTATGGCTGTCATTACATTTGGGGGCATCTGTTTCGGCACAGGCAGCCGGTGTTTCAGGCGTTTCATTCGGCACGCACACATTTTCATGACAATGCTGATTTTCAGGACATAACTGAATGACAAATTTGCCGTCGGTACAGATTTCGAGAGCAGTCTTGTCTGAAGAGCAACGTTTTTCATCTCCCGTACATTCTGGAAAATCGGTACATGCCCCGTCTGTACATTGCTGATGTTCGGGACAAGCCGTCATCACAAACAGCTCATTTTGGCAGCTTTTGATCGTTTGGGCATCTTCGCATACAGGTGTAAAGCTACTGTCGCATTGCGCACATTGGCCAATGGGGGCACCGTCTGCTGGAGTATCGTACTGTTCAGGCACACAGGGGGCACCGCTTAACAAATGATGAATGGCGCAGCCCATGAATTGCGCTCGCGATTTGGCCGGATAAATCGTTTCGACAGGAAAGCCCATGGCAATCGTATTGTCTGTTGCGGATGCTGCTATTTTGGAACCATCGTATGTCAAGATGGTTTCGGCACCGGCATTGGTCAAGACATCGGCATAGCTGGCAGGATAAATGCCATGTTTTCCGTCATCAAAAGTCAGGGATGTCAAGCTGGAGAATTTCCCCGAACCTTTGGCGGTATAAACGCCGGCATCATCGGCAGAATAATTGACTTTCAGCGTGTTATTGAGCAGTGATTTGCCTTGAGTGTTTAAGACTTTGGCCAAATCCGTTCCTGAAATCAGCAATTTTCCACCGTTCTGAATATAGGTTTCCAAAGCATTTTGAAAAGCTTCGGGCATGATGCGGTATTTGTCATCATTCTGGCCGGCCTGAAAATCAACGAAAGCATAGCCATCCAATGCCGTATCTGCAGCAGCATCGACGGTGATGCCATCAAAATAGACAGTGTCTCCGGCGGCGGCTAAAGCGATACCATGTTCAGCAGCATAATCGAGGTCATTATCGACATGATAATTGACGATGGCATCCCAGCGCGTATAACCGTTGATATAAAGTCCTTTGTTTTGGTGGGAAACGCCTTTAAGGCGTGCAGTGACAGCCGGTGAAGGATAGCTGATGCCATTTTTGCTGACGGCAGCCACTTTGAAAGCATAGGCACGTCCGGGTTCCAAATCTTTTAACACAGTGGATGTGCCGTTGATACGTGTTCCGCTGTCCCAGGCACGCTCAAATCCCGGTCTGAGATTATCGATTTGATATAAAAGATATTCCTCAGCTCCTGGAACGGCGGCCCATGATACGGTCAGTTCACAAGACTGACCGGTATTTTGTGCTTTGATTTGCGTAGGACGAGCCGGCGGAAGCCCATCGCCCATTTTGTATTCAGAGGCACTATTCTTGGTAAAATACTGCACGATACCGTCAGCAATTCCCATGGCAACGGCCTGTTTAAACCTCGGATCCTGAATGGCTTCGTTGTCTGATTGTTTCTGGCTGCTGTTGGGCTTGATATTGTCGTGAAAGGCCAGCTCAAGCAATACACTGGGCATGCCGCCTTTGAGTTCTGCAAAGGCTTCAGATTTCAGGCCGCGATCATAAAATCCCGAATCGTAATCCCGATGAATATGGCCAATGACCCCTTTATGAACCATATTGCCAAATTTGCTCATGCCTGAAACACCGCCGCCTTCATAATTATAGGTCACATAGCCTCGAGCCGATGATCCTGCAGAGGTCTCGCAGCCTTGATAGGCATTGGTATGAATCGAAATATACACATCGGCACCTGCCAGTTTGGCAAATTTCGGGCGTGTGGTGATGCCGCTGGTATGGATGGCATTGGCTTTGCCAAGAGTATAATCATTAATATAGTATTGGCCGCCCATCTGCCATAAGGGCAAGTTGGGAGAAGATGACAGGGTAAAACTGCTGAATTTGACGGCATCGGCAATCAAAGCCCCCGATGATGCCACGCGTTCAACGGTGACAGAACACGGAACATTGGCAGCACACCAATGCAGCCCCAAATCGACATATCTGCGTCCGTATTGTGTTTGATTGATAGTATATTCAAACGTGCCGCCGCCGGCTTTGACAGTATATTTAACATCATTCGGTCTGTTGCTTGATTCGGGGTACCACACTTGAATGCGTCGATATCCGCTCGCTGGAAAAGTATGGCTCCATGTGGCTTTGGCTCCGGCTTCTTCGCTGAACCGATAGGTGCTTCCATGCCGAAATCTCGTGCCGTCACTGGAATTGCTTGTGCTGTCCTGAAATGTCCCCGTTTCGCTGTAACCGGCATCGCCATTATCCACGATTTTATAATCCTGGCTGAAATCCGGCTCGCGGACAGAAATCACTTCTGCCCCCATATTCTGAAGCAAGGGAATGACCCATCGATTGATGAAAATGGCATTGGTAATATCTTCCCGAACGCCGTCGGCACGTTTGTCAAAATTACATAATGGACGTTCCCAGCCGTCGTCCCAGCCATGACCCGCGGACAATGCCACGCGTTTACCCACTAAAGCACCGCCAAGCGGCAGTTTGACTGCACGCGATGTGTCTGAAGGACGAAATACCGGCACTTCTTCAGCCCGTTCTCCATCCTCTAAAACTTCTTCTTCAGACGGCATCAGGGGACGAAATTGACCCGTTTCTTCATCACGGACTTCAAATGCGATGCTTCCGCCGATATGAAGTTCGGCAAAATGATTGTACAAAATTTGATATTGATATTCTGCCAACCAAAGCCCGTCTTTGGTTTTCAGGTCATCCAAACGTCCAAATGAGCCTTCTAAACGGACAAGGATGCGCTCACCGGTAATGCGCACATCCGAAACAGCCATGTCAAAGGGCAATGGATTATGCAGGGCTTCATGGCGTGTTTTGCTGGCACGAAAGTTCTCCTGACGCGTTTTTTGCTGTTCTTGTCCCGCAAGTTTCTGGATATGGCTCAAATGACGATAAACAGCAGAAATTTCAGCCGCAGCTTGCGATTCAGTGATGTCCTGCCCCATCGTTCGTGACATGGGTTGAGCCATCGCTGTACTGGAAAGCAACATGGCGGCCATCACGATATATCGTTTTTTCATACTTTCTTTCTCCTTATATCTGCGAACTCATGCGTTCAATCATTCCAAGCTTACGAAAGGGTTTATCCAACTCGTCTTTTTCATTCCATATCTAGAAAAAACTTGGAAATTCCATCAGCAGGGCGCCGCTATGGCCTTTCGGCCATACGCGTCGTTTGAGCCCGGCTATGGCCTTTCGGCCATACGCCGGGCTTGGAATATACAGCATATGCAAAGTCACAAAAACTGACAGGGTAAGTTGTGGAGACGAAAATGTGTGAGCATATCCCCATTTTGCCCCTAAACATCAGCTACCAGTACCCGTCTATCCTACAATAAAAAGTCAGTCTCCATGATCGGTTCCAAGGGGCTTAGCCCCTTGGAAGAACTTGAGGCAGAGCACCAAAACAACTATTCATCGCGGATAGCTAAGATTTGATCCATGATTTCCATGGCATCCGCGATAATCCCGATATCGGCAAAGTGGAAGATTGGCGCATCTTTGTCTGTATTGATTGCGATAATTTGCCGGGCATTACGAATGCCGGCCACATGCTGAATAGCCCCAGAAATCCCAAATGCCACATAAATTTCCGGGGCAATGCTCAAACCTGTTTGTCCAACTTGAATATCGTTACGACACCACCCGAGATCAACAGCCAACCGTGATGCAGCAAGTCCAGCCCCATATCTGGCGGCACAACGTGCAAGCTTGTCAAAAGCTTCTTTACTCCCCAAGCCGCGGCCACCGGCAAAAACAATGCGCGCCCCATCCAAACGCACGAGTTCCTGTTCAAATGATGTCCATGCCTCCAATGCGGGAACGGCCAAACCTGCCAGTTTCTCACTTCGTCCCAATTTACCGGAAATCATCAATCCGGAAGGCGATAAAGCCGTGTCGTCATCTGCAACGGTGGCACAAAAAGGCTTCTGCGGCGGTTCGAGCGTTTCGATAAACCGGCCGGCACAAATTGTCCGCTGAATTTTGGGCAATGCCCGCGTCATCATTCCACCGATATATGGCACATCAAAAGCAGCTGCCATCAATGATATCACACGCATCCACAAAGGCGTATGCGATGCAAACACCGCACAAAAATCTTGCGTTGCGATCCAGGAAGCCAACAAATGAGACATTTTAACCGGCTCGTGTGCCAAATTCTCCACACCCATTTCACGCTCAGAAACGACTTGAGCTTCAGGAAGCAACGCTTGTGTCATTCCACAAATATCATGTGGCACGACCAGACATGGAACACAATGAAGCATGGCCGAAAGGCCGCGAATCTGGGCAACTTTGACTGCCGACAGGGGTATATGTGACAAATATAGCATCATCTGAATTTCCTAAGACATAAAACGCATGAAAACACCGATAACGATGTTCTCAAATGAAAGGCCAATGTATCACAAGAAGCATAAAAAATTGCGAACGTATTGCCGCTTTGCGGCAATAGAGCGCAAAAAAAAGCGGTGCGTATTGCGCCAAAGGCAGCAATAGCACCGCCCATTTCCTAAAACATAGCCTCATCAGTGCGATGAGCTGTCCGTTTTTTATGGCATATATTTTGCGTTCCATATGTTTGCTGAACGCAAAGGCGTAAGGTACTTCTGAAGCTTAAATAAAATCAATAAGGAGCCCGATCATGAAATGGAACAGCTTTTTGAGACATATTGCGATTTTTGCAGCTGCCGGCATTCTGCTGCCTTCTTTGGCCATGGCTCAAGACACTGCACCAGTAGCAGCGGTGCCCACAGCGGCAGCAGCGCCTGCGGCTGACATCGACTTTTCCAAACTGCCTGAACCCATGGCATTTGCCAAAGAACGCTATGCCCACGCACTGAAACTCAATGCCATGGCACCGTCTGCCACACGCGACAATGAAATCAAGGCTTTTGTGGACGCACTGGTCGATTACGACGATTATGCCAAACGAAGCATGGGCGACAAATGGGCCGGCTTAACCGCCGAAAAACAAACTGAATTTAAAACCTTGTTCCGCGATCTGATGGAACAAACTTATCTCAAGCGGTTTTCGGACAAATCTTTTAAAGATGATAACAAAGTGGACTGGGATCGCGTTGTCAAAACCAAGACCTCTGCAACCGTCTCCTGTTTCACACAGCAAAAAGATGTCGAAACAGAACTTGAAATCGTTCTGCACGCCGATGGCAATGCCTGGAAAGTCTATGATGTGCTCGTCGATGGCGCCAGCCTGGCTCAAACTTATCAAAAGAAATATGGCAAAAAAATCGATGAAAAAGGTGTCGATGGCATCATGGCAGACATGAAAACCGAAATTGCCAAACTCCATAAAAAATAATTTAAAATATCATGAAAATTCAGCTCAAAAGTTTTGAACAAAGTGCCGCTGTTGTTCTGGAGCTTCCGGATGAACGCCGGACGCTCCAGAATTTTCTTTCTTTGCTCGATGCCTCAAACATCGCAGAAATCGAAATTTCAGATTATAAAGAAAATAAATATCCGCGTGCCTTGGGACGTTTTTCCGCGCTTAAAACACTGCGTTTTGTCCGTTGCCATGCACTGACAGATATCGGTTCCGAAATCGCAAAGTGCCCAAATCTTCTTGAACTGGCTTTCATTCGGTGCGCCGATTTATATCATCTTCGCGGCATACAAAATTGCAAAAACCTAAAAGTTCTACATCTCTCGGCATGCGAAAGCCTTGATACTCTGCCCGATGAACTTCAAGGCATGACAACACTCAAAGCCTTAGACTTGTCCTATTCGACAAACATCCAATGGCTGGATTTGGATATTTTGCCCCCAAATCTGCGTCTCCTTGATATTCATGGCTGTTGGCGCATCGATTTTGATGATGCCAAAGCAGCACAACTGCCTTTAGTATCCGTACAAATTCAAGATGCCTCACGTTTTGACGACCTTGATACAGAACCTCGTCTGGATCATCTCGTCATGCACCTGCGCCATACCCTCACCATGCGCGATGGCTGCGGTTTAGATGCGGATTAAACTATTTTAAAAAATGACATCATCTATCATTTAATACATCAAAACAATATTATATCTAATTAGATATATCTTTTTGCCTGCCTATGTCGCATCCGCTCCATACAGCAGGCCAACGCCGCTATGGCTCATGCCATACGCGGCGTTTATTTTCAGCTATCCTTCGTCCAACACTCTCCACTTGGCTTATTTTTATAACAACCAAAATGTGTATCCTTCTTACATTTATCCTTTTTTGTATATTTATATCTCGTATAACCACTGCAACATTGAACCTCGCTTTTACTATACTTTTTATTCACATCTCCCGTCACACAGCATTTGCTCGAGGCACATTTATTCGTGCATGAGTCACTCGAAAAACATGATAAAGAACATTTATTATTACATTTGCCACAGTGATTTACGTTGTTAGTCACGTTGATTTCACAGCCAGTATCAGCCTTGCTATCACAATTGCCATAACCACTATTACAAGATTTAATCTCACATTTGCTGCTCTCGCATTTGGCAGATGCATTTTTAAAAGAACATTTATTGTTACATGCGCCGCAGTGATTCACATTATTGGTCACATTTAGTTCACAGCCATTCGGTATTTTACCATCACAATCTAAATACCCTTGAGAACAGGACTTAATTTGACATTTCCCCCCTTCACAACTGGTATTGGCATGATCAAACTCACAAATATTGCCACAAGAACCACAATTTTTTAAATCATTGGTTAAATTGATTTCACAACCATTGCCACGCTCAATTGAACTCCAAAGATTCTCAGGATTTTCTGCGTCTTCAGCGTCATCAGAACCGGTCTCACCGTCATCAGAACCGGTCTCACCATCATCAGAACCGGTCTCACCATCATCAGAACCGGTCTCACCATCATCAGAACCGGTCTCACC
>JAGBXG010000360.1 GCA_017629415.1 Pseudomonadota bacterium
GCCGGTGCTGGATTATTGGGTTCTGCAGGGGCTGTGGGTGCTGCTTGGACATCAGGGGCAGGGGTTTGCTCTTTTGTATTTAGAGCTATGGGATAGCGAAAGTTCAATAATTTGACATATTGAGGATCTGTTTCAAAATATTGGTTTGTTTTGGCTATGGCTTTAGGGATGATGACTTCTATTTTTGAAATGGTGGCTAAAGATTTTCGTCCATATATGAAAATATTTTTAAGGAGTTTTTGAATTGTTTCATCTTTTGGGTGGGTAATTTATAATTTTCTGGTATTTGTTTGAAGGGATTAGTTTTGTTCCAAATGGCAATTCTTATGAAGAAGCTGCACTTGAAAAAAGCGAATAACGTTAACAAGACTAAAAAGCAGAGTGAGATTAATACACGTAAAAAGCCAAAAGATGAAATTACTAATAGAGGTATATGTAGAAGAAGTACCGCGGAAAAAATTATGTTGTTTAATATATCTCTTATGTCGTGATTAAATTCTGAATTTATTGGGTTTTGATAGATGTTTTCTGTAATTGTATTTTTTCTGTTTCTTTTGTTATATGTATTAATATGTGAAAACCATGCATTTTGTGGATAAACTTCTTTTTGATAAGTGTCAAAGTTGATGTAAGAGATATCCAGTGTTTTAGATTTGAATGGCCAAAACCGCTTATCATGTTCTATCATTTTTTGATAAGATTTGGGGATAGGTCTTGGCGTTTGATTGGGAAGTTCTTGCCATAATCGGATATTTCCTTTTTGTCCAATGGTATAGACGTTATTTATTTGATAAGGAATTTTAGCATTTGTTTGATGTGATTTATCATTGAACTCTATATCAAAACAACGATTTTGGAATAATTTGAGTGTATTCTGAATGGCTTGATAATCGGTAAGTCGTTTGAGTGGATTGGTATCCAGCATTTGGCGCAGAAATGCAGTAACGGAATATGGCAAATGTTCGAGGTGTGAATCGATGAGGGGCTGCAGGTCTTGGATTTGCAGTTTTTCTGGTGAAACACCGGTGAAAAGATAAAATGCCAGCATGGCAAATGCGTAGATATCGCTGGCAGTTGTGGGCTGTCCGACGAGTTGTTCTGGTGCCATATAGCCGTAAGTGCCCGTGATGGTAGAACCGCCGTCTTGTACTTGAGGATTGGCGACAGCACCGAAGTCGATCAAAAAGGCTTCTGGAATTTGTGCATATTTATCATCATCATATTTGAGGATAATGTTGGAGGGTTTGATATCACGGTGAATGACTGGGGGTGTTTGATGGTGTAAAGCATCAAGGAGTTGGATAATTTGAATGAGGATCCCGCAAGCGACATCGAATGAGAATCGCTGATGATGATTGATATAATACTGGAGGGAGCGACCATCGATATATTCCTGTATGATAACGGACATGGGATGTTCATTATCAAGTGATTTGATGGCTTCAAAGAACTTCGCAGTACCTTGTACATTCAGTGTTTGCAAAACATTGGCTTCACGTTCGAATAATTCATATTGTTTCCAATCTTTGACGGAATTGACGCGAAGCTGTTTGATAGCTACAGATGAATTATCTGAAATGCGTTTGGCTTTATAAACATAGCTTTGAGCCCCCATACCAATACATTTATCAATTTTGTATTTATTCTCGAGTAATTTGACGAGATTTGGATCTGGAGCTTGAGGTAGTTTAGGTTGTGAATTGGGACGTATTTCAAGGTTAGGTTCGTCTGAAGAGGATATGGCTTTAATGATTTCAATCTGATTATTCATTGTTATGATTATTATTTTGTGAATATTGCTAGAATGAAATATTGTGAAATGTTTATGATTTGTGATGTTTTTTGTTGATGTTTTTGGGTTTATTTCATCACTTTATAAAAAGTTCCGTCTTTAAATTTGACGTAATCTCGAGGTACAACTTTCCCACGGTAAATTTTATAGCGTTGCTCTTTTTGGCTATAATATGTACATTCTGCAGTGCTATTGCTGAGTACGTGTTGGATAATCATTTCATTATTTGTATATCCATTGACACAGGGGAGTGTGCGTGTCGTGAGGTCTGAATCGAATGTTTTTGTTTTTGTTTTAGAGAAGTGAAATATGACGAATATGAGAATTCCCAGGATTACTAATGCAATGATTGGTATGATGTTTAAAGTCGCGATAGATAGGCCAATGATGCATACGATTGCTCCAAAAAAGGCTATTGCTTGTACGATTGGATTTGAAAACCATTTGGCAAGTAGAGATGCAGATTGCGAAGAATGGTTCATGCATAGAACTGCATTGGAATGATTTTCAATGTCTTCTTGTAGTTCTGTTGTAGTTTGGGGTCTGTCTTCGATTTGTGGGCTGAGCAAATGGGTCAGTAAGTTTTGTGTGCTTTGCGAAATATTGATTTTTTTAAAGATTTCGTCGAATTTGAGTTGGAATGGATTGACTTTGTCGTAACCGAGATTGACAGGGGAAGTACCGGTTAGCATATTGAGAGCAGTGGCACCTAAGCCATAAAAGTCTGACTGTGTGGTGCATTCGCCGAGCATTTGTTCTGGAGCCATAAAGCCTTGTGTGCCGGCAACTGTAGAACCTTCTGTTTTTTTGGCAGGTGTGGCAACAGAACCAAAGTCGATCAGCATGACTTTATTTTGTAATGCATCATAAAGGATATTTGAGGGTTTGATATCGCGGTGGATAATGGGCGGTGTATATTGTGTTTGTAAGGCATGGAGAATTTCAGCAACGCCTTTCATGATATTGAGGGTTTCTTTTTCTGAGAAAGTTTTACCTTCTTCGTTATTTTTGTCGATCAGCTGTTGAATAGATGGGTAATCAAAATATTCTTGGATGAGATAACATTCATCTGAAAAGTTATCGGATTCTATAAATTCAATGAATTTGGGCACGCCATCGATTTGTATGGATTGAAGGGTTTCGGCTTCACGTTTGAAAAGCTCAAGACTTTTGAAAGTATCCACAAGTTTGAGGGCTTTGATGGCGACTTTTTTCTGGTCAATACGTGAAATAGCCAGCCATGTTTTGCCGTTGGCACCTTCTCCAATCAGACGCAAGAATTGATAGTCTTGCTTGAGAATTTCCGGTGTTTTTATGGTTTGGGGTTTTTGAGATGTATTGTCGGCATCGCTCGTTTTTTGAACTGTGTTATTGGCATCGTCTGAATCTTGTACTGTGTTGTTGGTATCATCGTTGTTTTGAAGGTTGATGGTGTCTATTTCTGTCATATCTTGAGATACCGTTTGTTGTACTATTGTGTTGGTGGTCATTTAATTATTTATTTGAGTTGGGATGATGAAAAAGGCGGTTAGAATAGCCTTATGCTTTGGTTTGGAGAGTCTAACATTTTATCATCAGTTTGGGGTATGGGATTTCTGGGGGTATGGGGAATGGGCTTGCGAGCATGGGATATAAAAAAGGCGCAGCGTATCGCGGGAGCGATAGCAGCGCCGGGAGGGCGTATCGGGGTGAAAAGCCCGATAGCCCGACGATTTTATTTTTATGGTCTGTGCGTATTGAGCGTCAGCGAAAAGCACAGACCGAAGTTTGCGTATCGGGGTGAAAAGCCCGATAGCAAACGATTTAAAAGAAATGAAAGGGATTATTGAACGCGTTTTAATTCGTATTTGTGGATGATGACGCCTTGATTTTCTTCCAAAAGCATGGATGTCACTTTGTCGTTAGTTTTTACGAGTTGAAGGATGAGACTTGTTGCGGGGCCTTCGAGGAAAAAGAGTGTGTTGGGATTGGTTGTGAGTGTGCCGATGGCTGATTTCCATTCGCCGGCATTGAAGATGGCTTTTCCGTTTTCGTTTGTGATTTCGACGTCGCCGAGATCGGGAGAAGTGTATTTGCCGACGATGGCTTTCATCCAGGCTTCATCTGGGGTTTTGTTGATGAATTTCAGTTGTGTGTCGAGTGTAGTTTTAAGTTTTTCGTTGTCTTCTATGATTTGTTTGAGCAAGACATCAGCAACATTTGTACCCACGATGACATCGGTAATTTTAGCTGTGGCGTATTGCACAAATTGGTATGAAAGTGTGTCATTGGACATGACTGCGAATCCGAGGTTGAGCTGCGGAATGAGCATGAGCTGTGATTGGAATCCATGAAGTCCGCCGGGATGGTAGACAACTTTGAGTCCGTTGTTTTGAATCATGGTTGCGATGCCGTAATGTTCAGCCCCCATTGCAATACCAGGTTCTTGCCGTTTGAGGTGGTTGGGATCCTGGTTGGTGAGGACGGCTTGGATGAATTTGGCGATGTCTTCCATGTTTGTCCAGATGCCGCCGGCGGGTTCTATCTGGGATGTGGAGGCTGTGAGTGAGATGGGGGCGGGGAGTTTTTGGTATTCGAGTGTTTTGTCGGTGGGGAGTGCGTGTTCGGATTTTTCGACGACGGCGTGATCGAAGGTGGTGGCGGTCATGCCGAGCGGGTTGAAGACTTGTTCCTGCATGGTTTTACGCCAGGCTTCGGTGAGTGTGCCTTCTTTGTGGAAGGTTCTGGCGAGAGCGTAACCTGCGGCAGCTATCATTTGGTTGCTGTATTGGAAGATTTCGCCGGGTTTAAAGTTTGGTTTTGCGGTTTCGTAACGTTTGAAGCCTTGTTCCGGGGTGCCGTATTCGAAGAACGAGCCGAGATCTTTTCGCGGCATGCCTGAGGCCATGCTGAGGGCTTGTTGGAGAGTGACGGATTTTGTAAAGGTTTCGTCATCGACTTTGAATTCGGGAAGGAATTGTGTGATGGGGGTATCCCAGGTGATGCCGCTTTGATTTTGTCGGACGGCTTCAGACGCGAGATATCCTGTAAACATTTTGGAAGCGGAGCCGATTTGGAAGAGAGTTTTGGGTGTGATGGGGAGGTCTTTTCCGTATTCTCGTGTGCCGAAACCTTTGGCCAGGAGTGTTTTTCCGTTTTGCACGAGGGTGACAGCTACGCCGGAGATGTCTAATTTTTTTCGGGCGTCTTCGATGGCCGTTTCGATATTGGCGAGTTCCTGTGCTGTGAGTTCATCGCGTTTGGTGAGGAGCTGTTCGATTTTTTGGGTATCTTCCGGCGTTTGGTAGCTGAGGAGCATTTGATTGGCGTCGCTGGCGGCTTTTGTGGCAGATGGTATGTCACCATGGAAGATGGATGTTACCCTGCCGTTATCATCTTCTCTGGTTAATATGTTTTCAATGTGTGCCTTATCTTTGCTGATGTAATCGCCTTGTGCGACTTTGATGCCTTCTACGGGTGGAGCTTCTACGAAATTGAGTTCGACGAGTTCAACGGCATAAGGGAATCTCGTTTTGATATCTTTGATGGCATCTTTGGCGTTGGTGTATTTGTCTTTGGGGGATTCGACGATGGCGAGCTGGACTTTTCCGTCTGCAGTTTCGAGATAGAAGCCGTCGGTGAGATTTTTGATTTTCCATCCTTTTTTGGCGATAGTTTGGGCTCCGGATGGGAATGTGATTTGTTCGTCAGCGGTGAGTTCTCGCAATTCCATGTTATTTTCCTGTGCTGTGGTGTCTGAGTTTGCGGCAGGTTCAGGGTCAGCCTGGGTTTTGGCCTGTGGTATGGCATCTGAGGGTGTGGCAGGTTGTGTAGTTGTTTTTTGGCAAGCTGTGGCGGCTAATGACATGGTGATGAGCAGACAGAAGAGTTTTTTCATGATTTTTCCTTTATTGTATCAAAGTTGGAATGGCTTTGTTGAAGGTGATTGAAAGTCATTCATAAAAGTTGTCATTTTCTTTATAATTGCAGCAGTTTGTGCGACTGAACGCATGAATTTGAGTTTAATCGATATAGGGTATTATGAATAAGAAATATTTTTTGTGTGCATTATTTTCTGTTGTTCTTGTTTCAGGTTGCGGGAATGATTCAGAGCATTCTGGGGATGGAACATCGGTGTGTGGCGATAGTGTTGTTGCAGGTGATGAACGTTGTGATGATGGCAACACGGTATCGGGGGATGGTTGTTCTGGGGATTGTCTGAGTGTGGAATCTGGCTGTGCGTGTCCTGAGGCAGGTGGTACATGTCATTGTTCATCGGATGTGGAGCCTGAAGCTTCTGTTTGCGGTGATGGCAAGGTTTCGGGGGATGAGAAATGCGATGATGGGAACCAGACGGCGGATGATGGTTGTTCCGGGGATTGTCTGCGTGTGGAATCCGGGTTTAAGTGTCCTGAGTCAGGCGGTGCATGTCATGTTTTGGCCGTTTGCGGGGATGGTGAAATTTCAGGGGATGAAGCTTGTGACGATGGGAATGCGGTATCTGATGATGGTTGTTCTGAGGATTGTGCCAGGATTGAAGATGGATATGTTTGCAAAACTCCAGGTATGCCGTGTGCGCCGGTGACTTGTGGTGATGGCATTGTGGATGCAGGTGAGAAGTGTGACAAAGGGGAAGCTAATGTCGATTATGCTTCGTTGCCGGGGGCGTGTTCGACGGTTTGTCAGCTGGCGCATTATTGCGGCGATGGTTTGCTTGATAAAGTCGATTTAGATAACGGTGAAGAGTGTGATGTTAAAGGGGATACAAGTTCAGAATACAATGGCTGCACTTTTTTCTGCAAACGTGTGAATTATTGCGGGGATGGCAGGATTCAGGTCGAACACGAGAAATGCGATGACGGCAATGCTGCCGATGGTGATGGTTGTTCTGCGGATTGCTTGTTGGAAGATGGATTCTTATGCAGCGTTGTAGAGGATAAGTCTGTCTGCAGCCCAATTTTATGCGGCAATGGTGTTGTGGATGCAGAGAATGGTGAAAAGTGTGATGACGGCAATCGATCTGCCGGGGATGGTTGTTCTGCGATATGTCTGCCAGAACGCGGTTGGGCCTGTACGGTGGATGGCGCGCATGTCAGTACATGTGAGAAGACATGCGGCGATGGTGTGATAGATATCGAAAATGGTGAAACTTGCGACGATGGCAATGAGATTTCAGGGGATGGCTGTTCGTCGGCTTGTGGTGTGGAACCTGGCTATGTCTGTTCCGAGGCTGGCAAGCCGTGTTTGGCACGTTCTTGCGGTGATGGTATTGTGGCCGCAGGGGAAGATTGTGACGACGGGAACACCGTTTCTAAAGATGGCTGTACAAGCCGTTGCAAGCGTGAATCTGGCTGGCATTGTGGTACGCCTGGGGTTGCATGTCAGCAGACGATATGCGGTGATGGCCTTGTGGAAGGTGATGAGACGTGTGACGAAGGGCAGTTGAATACGCCTGAAAACAAGACTGCTGGCTGTGATACGCATTGTCAGACGGTTTTAGGATGGAAATGCGAACAGGCGGGGCAAAAATGTGTACAGACGGTTTGCGGTGACGGCATTCTCGAGGGTGCAGAGACTTGCGAAGAAGCCTCGGAAGGATGTGTCAACTGTGTGCTTCAGCCGGGATATCGTTGCGAAGGGGCAGGCGGTACACAATGTGTGAAAGGCAGCTGCGGAGATGGCAAGATCGATGTCGGTGAGGTTTGCGACGACGGGAATACGGATGCGGGAGATGGCTGCAGTCCGTTGTGTCAGCCGGAACCGATTTATGAATGTGTGAATGGTGTTTGCAAGCCGACATGCGGTGATGGTCTGACGCTTTGGGAAGCTGGCGAAGAGTGCGATGACGGCAATTTGACAGCTGGTGATGGCTGTTCGCCTGAGTGTAAAATTGAAGCCGGATATGCATGCACTAAATTTGATAATACGCAGCCTGATGTGCTCAAATTGCCCATTATTTACCGAGATTTCAGGGCTTATTCCTTGAGCATTGGTTCGACCAACAATCCTCAGAAGGGAACAGGCACGGGGTATTTTACGCAAGCGGCGATTGATGCGCTTCCGGCGGCTTGCAAGAGCAAGTCTGAATATCGTTATCGCAATTTCCCGGCAGTGGGTACGCCGATACCGGATTTTCAGGGCAATGCTTGTTATAGCGATCACGTTTGTAAAAATGCCATTTATCCGACATTGGATGCCGATGGCCGTCCCATGCTTAGACCTGGTCATGAGATTACGAGTATAGAATCTGTAGCGACAGAGAACTGTCAGGAACTTTATACATGTCCTGAAGTTTTTGCTTACTGGTATCGTGATACGGACATGAGTATTACGATTCGTGATCAGAAGTTGACGCTGAGCAGGCAGTCAGATGGCAGTTATCGATATTCCAGTCAATCATGGTGGCCTTTGGCATCATTAGGTTTTAAAGCATCGGGATATACGCCGACGGAGTCTTACCAGGGGTTATTTACTTCAGAATTTCAGTCTTATTTTAAATATCAGGGGAATGAGACGCTGACATTTTCGGGAGATGATGATGTCTGGGTATTCTTTAATGGCAAGCTGGCGATTGAGCTTGCAGGGATTCATGGGGATCGCAGGCAGAGTATCACTTTGACACCTGAGGTTGCTGAGAGAGATTTCCAGATGTACCCCGGCGGGATTTATTCCTTGCAAATGTTCCATGCCGAACGTTGCAACGGCGGTTCGACATACACATTGACGATGACCGGTTTTATCAATATGGGCACGAGTTCATGTGATTCGGTTTGCGGTGATGGTATCGTGCGTGGGGCTGAAGAATGTGATTATGCGGGGGATCCTCATGACACAGCTTTGAATCAGCAACATGGCTGTAAAGCCTGCAAGATGATACCTTACTGTGGCAATGGTCGTGTGGAAGCCGGCGAAGGGTGTGACACGTCTGAATCATGGTGCGAAGCTTGTAAGATTGCAACTTGCGGCAATGGGACATTTGAAAGCGGACATGAACAATGTGATTTAAGTGCGCCGGAAGGTGAGGGCAATGTTCATACAGATTGTCTGGGGACTTGTCTGCGTTCAGGGTGCGGTGATGGCACAGTGGATGAAGCTAAAGGCGAAGAATGCGATGACGGCAATTTGTCCGATGAAGACATGTGTACGCATGAGTGCAAACGTCCGTTCTGCGGTGATGGCATCGTCAGTGCTTTTTTAGGGGAAGCTTGTGATGATGGTATCAATGATGGTTCCTACGGCGGTTGCGGTTTTGGTTGTGGGTATGCAGCACCGCGTTGCGGCGATGGTATTATTGATACATTGAACGGCGAAGAATGCGACGATGGAGAAGCTCATAATCTCGGTGGTTATGGCGTATGCAGCAGTTCATGTCGTTACGATGCACGCTGCGGCGACGGTATCATTCAGGCCGAATACGAAGCTTGTGATGACGGTGCAAAGAATGGTCAAACAAATTGCTCATTTTATTGTCAGTTTAGCGTGAATTGAGAAAGCCCTTTTCTATGAACGTAAGATCAAAGAATTTCCGAAACATTAACATAGAGGTGAGAGCGAGATGAAAGCACGGCGCGATTTCATGGTTTGTATCAGTTTGGCGGTGATGGGGGTTGCTGGTGGGTGCAGCAATGATGCAAATGGTGAGCATCCATTGGTATGTGAGCCGGGTTTGGAGGTTTGCGGTCAATCTTGTTGTGCCCATACGTGTTGTGACGGGGTTTGTATCGATATATTGTCGGACACAGGTCATTGCGGCGGTTGTGGTTTGGCGTGTGAGTCCGGTGAAGTTTGCCAAGAAGGCAGCTGTGCGGAGGTGACGGACGGATGTCCCACCGGCAAAGAACAATGCCATGGCGAATGTGTCGATTTACAGAGTGACGTTCGGTATTGTGGTGACTGTTCTGTTTCTTGTGCGGAGCATGAGGTTTGCCGGGCTGGCAAATGTGAGATGGATTGCGGCACCAAGACGTCTTGTGATGGACA
>JAGBXG010000361.1 GCA_017629415.1 Pseudomonadota bacterium
ACTCGTCGCCGACGAGATGTAAGACTTTTGCTGGGCGCTGCCATTTGGATATCATGGCAAGGAAGCAAATCAAACACTCGAGTTTGCTGTGATGAGCAAAGCGAATCAGGTTTCTCTCCCGGTGGGAGAGAACGCCCGAAGGGCCATAGTGAGGTCGCTGCTGACAAAAAAATGGCGCTAAAGGGCGAGCAAAAAGGGGCTACGCCACAAACCACGCCATTAAAGATGCTGAGCTCCTTTGGAATCCTGCAATTGGAGTGGTTTTCGTTGTTTGAACGGAAACGTGCTGGCACCTCTTGGTGAACCCCAAAACACGCTAAGGATCAAAGCCCCAAGACAACTAGGGATGAGGCAAAGCCTACGATTCAGGAATTTACATAAAAATATCCTGATCTGAATATTCATTGCCCTCACGAATCACGTGGCCCATATCTCGGAATTCCTGAACTGCAGCATCCCATAAAATATCGTGCGATATCTTTGTAGTTTGCGAAGCAGCACGAATACCAGCTCGCATCATTGCATTTTTAATATGGCCACCGCTCATTTCAAACGACTCTCCAAGTGCCATAAAATTGATATCATCAGACACGGGCGCACGTGGCGGAATTAAATGTCTCCATAATTCAGCGCGAGCTGCAGGATCAGGCATGGGAATATATATTTTGAATTGTATACGACGTGCCAATGCCTCATCCAAGCCTTCTAATAAATTCGTCGTCAAAATGGCCACACCAGGATAGGCTTCTAACTTTTGAAGCAGAAAATTTACCTCAAGATTTGCATATCTATCATTCGATGATTTAACAGATGTCCTTTTGGCAAACAATGCATCGGCTTCATCAAATAAAAGCATTGCCTGAGACTTTTCAGCTTCATCAAATAATAAAGATAACTTTTTCTCAGTTTCACCGACATATTTATCGACAACTTTAGAAAGATCGACCACATATAAAGCCCGTTTAAGCTCATGTGCTAAAACAAGGGCTGTCAATGTCTTTCCTGTGCCAGGAGGTCCGGAAAGCAATACACTCAAGCCTGCACCCGATGAATTATATTTGGAAAATCCCCATTTGTTCATCACAGTATCGCGATATTTGGCATAAGCCAGCACTTCTTGAAAAGTATTTCTCAAATCATCTGATAAAACAATATCATCGAGCAATAAAGTCGTGCTTCGAATCGAAGCAATACCGCTGAGTTTATGTCCTCGCGTGCGGTTCAATGTCTGTGTCAAATGTTCTGAAGTTAAGATTTCATCGGCAGACATATTGCCAGAACGCACAAATGTCATATCAATCGTGTTCTGAATCTCATTTTCACTCAAACAATAACCAAGCGAAAGCTCACTGGCCACATCATCAGACGCCGATGATGGAAGATATTTGTCCAATGCTGTTTTCCAATAAAGATATTGGCTCTCTTTATCTGGCGGAGAACAGATAATTTCTGTCAATTCTCCAAATAATTTGCGCGAAAATGCCGTTTGCCGTTCTGTCACAATGCAAAATTTGAGATGCGGATCTCCGCTGAGAATTTCACGAATCGTATGCGCATGCCGCAGACAGTATTTTTCAGCCTCTTCATGGATATCCGTCAAACGAATCACCAGCAGCGCATGCCTCAGACGTATTTCACGAAACATGGCAGCAAAGTGAGCCTGCAATATGCGCTTAGAAGGCTCAGAATCGGCAAATATTCCCAAATCAAACTCTAGAACAGCCTGAAATGACCTTTGAGCTGCACGGCAAATGGCCTGCGTGCGCCCCAGTCCAGCATAACCTAAAACCGCAGCTCGTACGGTTTTCTTAGATAATATTCTGGCAATATCTTTATCCCCAGCTCGCATTTCACAGGATGACAATGGAATGAAATGACAGGCTTCAAGATCAGTCTTAAAAGATTCCCCTAAAATATAAGCCAATACACGTTTGGGGACCAAAATGGACGAAAATTGCCTCGGTGTCTCATGTCCCCATCCTTCAATATCTCGCAGTTCAATCAACGCATGCTGTCTGAGTCTGGAACTTGGATGTAATGCAGTTTCGATGGCTTCTGGTTCGTGGAAATTTAAAATATGATATAAAAAAGAGACACTCACAAGCGACCCTGGATTCTCCCCGGAAACAAATCGCCAAACGCGTGTATATCTTTCATCATATTGGATTAAGGCTAAAATAATCACAATATGAAGTTCAATATCATTTAATCCAAAAATTTGGCGCAACGATTCTATCGTTAAAACATGAGAAAACGCCGTCTGATGCATGGCACAGGCTTCGAACGTCTGTTCTGTCCGAATACGAATCGCTTGGGTCAGCTGCGCAAGCATACGTGCCGCATCATCAAGTGAAGGTACACCGTGTTCATTCAGCCACGTTTCTGCGGACGGTGAATTGTTCCCAATCATGCTGGCCAAAATCTTAGCCATGCTCACACTTTTGGGCGCATAACCGCCATTCTCATTCAATACAGCATCGCCATTTTGCCGCATGTATCGCATGCAAAGTAAAATAAACCACTCGCCATACATCTGGAACACTTCACGTGCCGAAGTAAATACCTGCGGCGTATCAAGTTCTAATGTATTTTCAATATTTTCTATAGATTTCTGTTTATCCGCCATGAATGAACTATTAACCCAAAACGCTTATATGGTTTAAACGATAAAACAAGCCTTATTCTGCCACAACATCCTGACAATTGAGCGAATATTTCTGTTCAGCATCGATAGCTAAGACACATTTCTCTTTGGTTTCCGCTTCTATTCCATTGCTTCGTAAGCGAAAATAAACAATCTCCAATTTTCCTTCTTTATCTTGCCAGATGGGGGCATCCTCCGGCATTTGAAGATATCTCGGATTCCCTGTGCTGAGCATAATCATCGCATGAATCCAAACATAAGACTCTAAAGCCTCCATATTGGAACGCATGGCTTCAGAAAAAATCTTAAACAAGGAAGCATCCGGCATATCATAATAAATATTCGGCAAACCCACGGCTGCGGATCGATATCGATAAACAGCATCGGCAACATCAGGTGCATGCTTGATTTCAAAAAACATCAGGTTTCCAAGCCGAAAAACCGGCGATGCTTTCTCATTCTTCTTGAGATTTTGTTCGATAACTTTTGTATATTTTTTCAGTTGAGCATCATCTTCATCCACATATTCATATTCAAGCGGCTTGGTCCACTCAAACGCAGCAGGGGTATCCGAAGGTCCGGATGTCTCCGGCCCATTGGCACCCGATGATGAACATGCGGCAGTCAAAGATGATAAAATAAAAACCGCTTTTTTAAACAGACTTTTCATTCCATAACCTCAAAACGAGAAATATATCAACAAAGATAATCCCAATATACAAAACAGGGCATCTTCTCAGATGCCCCGATGATACAACGCTTATCAAGCCTCGTACGGTGAAATTTTTGTCCCAGTTTCTTTGCCGCTCGGATCATCTGTATGAAGTCCTAAGCCCTCAAACCAAGCCTTGTGCTCGGCACTTGTCTTTGAACCTTTAGGACGGGCCACGTGATAACTGGCATAAAGCTCGGCAAATTCTTCGCCCGGATCGCGGAATTGATACATACTGATCTTCTGGCTCCAAGCAGAATTGTTGAAGGAAAACCAGCCGCGATTCTCATAACCTTCATGGATCTGACGACCTTTCATGTAGGAACGCAAGCCTTGGTACCAAGGCATACCCGATCCCGCATCTGCAAATGAATTAATAATATGTTTATAAACCTGACTGTTGAGAAGAACGGCTCTCAAATCTGTATATTTACGATAGGAACCCTTATCTTTTTTACCCGTCACCCAGTTCAAAGCTTTTTTCGCCCAACCCTGCTTTTCGTTTTCAGGATCAAGACGTTTGCCACGCGTTTCATAAGCCTTTTTGACTTGAGCATAAATCTTGCCCTGATCATAGCTCGTCACGCGATTCTTGATAAGCTGCCGTGCACCCTCGCGAGCAATTTCAAGCTCTTCACCTTCAAGCGATTCGCCAAATGGCGTATCAATCTGAGCCTCAATTGCAGATGCCACCTTTTTCGCATTCTTGCCTTCATCTTTCCAACCGGAAATCTTTCTAAAATCCTCACGTTTGGAATATTTCTGACCCGCATCGACAATATGACCAAGCTCATGCACCATCGTGCAATTCAACGAATTCAATGAATATTTATAATCTGCAGCAGATTCGCAATAACCTCGACCAGCTTGGCGTGCCGTGTTCGCATCCGTATAGTTTACATTATAACAACCGAGCGTCCAAACGGCAAAACCGCCACTGCCATCCTTAGAATTCTCAGTTGTAATAGAAGAAACTTTATCCACATGTGATTTCGGAAGCAGCGAAAGACTATAATATAAATGTTTGAGCCCGTTGGCCGTCCATTGGTCTTCCTGATCCATATAAGAAAACTTAAAAATCTTGCCTTTCAGCGTTCCGGCACCCACTTTGACGCCATATTTGACCTGAACAAACTCGGTCATCGCTTCTTCGCTGACAACATAATGATAAAGTGCATCCATACAGCTGTTGCGATGGGCACCCGTCAACCCTTTCGCCAGACTCAACATCAAAGTGGTGTTCGCGCCCAACGAAGTCAGCTCGGCTTCCGTCGCACCTTCTATCGCCGAAAGCGCCGCAGCACCATCCTTCGCAGATATTGCCTCACTTAAAAGCGTTTCCGGAGATTTCTTCTCTTGCTCCTTCGAAGCCGGCGTGACTGACTTCGCAACCGATGACTCAGCAACTTGCGCCTGCTTTTTCTCCTGTGCTTTACTCATGGCTTTTGTTTCAAGCATTTCTTATCTCCTTATTTAGTACACGACATCACAACAATACACCTATATATAGTTTATCATAGATTTACTTCAAAACACAACAAATATAGACATCACAAACTAAAAGCTGTACTTATCAAGCCATTCATATTGCAAAGCTATCATGAGGGCATCTTCTTTAAATATATATATTATGTATAAAATATATATTCTATTTATATATATTTTGCCGTTCTATGTCGCCCAAGGGCTCCATACGAACGGCTTTCTGCGCTATTTGCTGCGCAAATACGCGCGAAAAACATCAATGCTATGCCGGGTTTAGGGAGCCCCTTTTTGCTCGCCCTTTGGCGCGCTTTCTTCGTCAGCTTTGACCTCACTATCGCCCTTCGGGCGTTCTCTCCCACCGGGAGAGAAACTTGATGAGCGAAATCCCATCCAAATGGCGGCAAAAACCAGTCATATTCACGAATCA
>JAGBXG010000362.1 GCA_017629415.1 Pseudomonadota bacterium
CCGTCACTGCCTCCGGTTTGGCCTATAAAAAATTGACCACCAATGACGCTGGCCGTGCCATTACCGTTGATGACATCGTCAAACTCCATTACACAGGCTGGACCACCGACGGCAAAATGTTCGACTCCAGTACCAAGCGCGGTGAACCCGCCGTCTTTATCCCCACACACCTCATCGAAGGTATGAGAGAAGCCATGATACTTGCCAAAACCGGCGAAAAAATTCGTGCATGGATTCCCGAAAACCTCGCTTACAAAGGCCGTCCGGGCGCTCCCGCTGGTATGCTCGTCTTTGAATTCGATATCATCGATGTTCTGACACCCACCATGCCTCCCAAAGATATTCCCGCCGATGCCGTGAAACTCCCCAATGGCTTGGCTTATCGCATCACAAAGACCGATCCTAACGCCGCCGTCATCGCAGAATCAGACCTCGTCAGCCTCGAATTCTCCGGTTGGACACAAGCCGATGGCAAACGTTTCCAAACCTCCCTTGAAATGGGTGAACCCCTCGTTGCGCCCGTCAACTCCATGTTCCCGGCTTGGAAAGAAATTTTGCCCAAAGCTCACGCTGGTGATGTGATCCAGATGTGGATTCCTCAAGAACTCGGCATCGATAAAGAAGGAAATGAACTCAAAGGAACACTCATTTTCGAAGTCGAAGTCAAAGATGCTAAGAAAATGCCCACTGCTCCCGCTGATGTCGCCGCTCCTCCCGCTGATGCCCAAAAAACGGCTTCCGGCATCGCATGGAAAATCCTGACCCCGGGGACCGGCACAACGCATCCAACCGCAACCAGCACCGTTAAAGTCCACTATTCCGGCTGGACCACAGACGGTGTCATGTTCGATTCCAGCATTCCTCGCGGGCAAGCCATCGAATTCCCTCTTAACGCTGTGATCCCCGGCTGGACAGAAGCCGTCCAACTCATGGTCGTGGGTTAAAAACGACTCGTTTGGATTCCCGAAGAGCTCGCTTATAAAGGCCAGCCCGGTGTACCCGCCGGTATGCTCGTCTTCGAAATCGAACTCCTCGAAATCAAATAAAAAACGCCGTCCAAACAAAGGCAGTCAGCTCTTACTTCAATCCCCTCTCCAGCAGAGAGGGGAACTTCTTTATCGCCCTTTGGACTGTCTCGCCATAGAAGGGAAAAACTCTGATTTGCTACAATCATCACAGCAAACTCGAGTTTTGCGCCCCTAAACGTCAGGATTCACAAATGGTTTGATTTACCCAAAAGGTAAGTTCTCATTGCTATTCACACCAAACTTGACGATCACAAATCGGGGCTTAATCTGCATAGGCCGCATGTTGCGGCCTATTGAATCACAGGAATATCATGAGCCAAATACAAGCCCCCGCTGATGTCGCAGCCGCCCCCGCACATGCACAAAAAACCGAATCCGGTATTGCCTATGTCGTCCTCAAACCTTCAGACGGCAAAAAAATTGAAGCCTCCGATTGGGTTAAACTTCATTATACAGGCTGGACAACCGACGGAAAAATGTTCGATTCCAGTATCCCTACCGGCGAACCCGCTGTTTTTCCCATCGATCAGCTGATTCCTGGCATGAATGAAGCTCTTCAGCTGGGACACATCGGTGAATCTATTCGCGTATGGATTCCCGAAGAACTGGCCTACAAAGGTATTCCTGGCACACCGCAAGGCATGCTCGTCTTTGATTTTGAAATCATCGATACCGTTACGCCCGAAAAACCCGAGCTGGCGCCTACCGCTCATGCCGTTACCCTCGACGAAGGTTTGGCCTACGAAATCACCAGCAGAGGCCAAGGGCAGGACACCATTCAGCCGACAGATATTGTCGCCATCGATTTCACGGGGTGGACGCAAGCCGGCGAACGCTTCCATTCGTCCATTGATATGGGCGAACCGCTTGTTGGTCCCGTCAAAGCTTTCTTTCCCGGTTTTTCTAAAGTCTTGGTACATGCACACGAAGGCGATAAGCTGACCGCATGGGTGCCCCAGGCACTCGGTATTGACCCCAAAGGACAACACATTCAAGGCCCCTTGGTTTTCACCATCGAAATTCATGAAGTTCGTCCGGAACCCAAGCCTATTGAAGCCCCCGCTGATGTCGCCGCACCGCCCGCCGATGCCGAATTCACCGCATCCGGATTGGCCAGCAAAGTTCTGCAGCCCGGTACCGGTACCAAACATCCCACAGCCACCAGTCGCGTTCGCGTTCATTATACAGGTTGGACCACAGACGGTGCCATGTTCGATTCCAGTGTCGTTCGCGGTAACCCCATCGATTTCGGCCTTAATCAAGTCATCGCGGGTTGGACAGAAGGCGTGCAGCTCATGGTCGAAGGCGAACGCCGCCGCCTTTGGATCCCCGAAAAATTGGCCTACAAAGGTATGCCCGGTGCTCCCGCTGGCATGCTCGTCTTCGATGTCGAACTCATCGCCATCATATAAAATAGCGATTGTGGATTCCAAGGGGCTCAGCCCCTTGACGGGGTTGGGGCAGAACCCCAAAAGAACTTTGCGTGCCCACACGAACTTAGCGTATACCCTGAATGATCATCCATTAAGGTACCGATATGAATAAAATCCAATCCTTTGAACTCTCTTCGTTCCAAATTCACGAACTTGCTGCTTATTGCGCCGAAGTCGAAGGTTTTGCTGTTCAAAACCTTGTCCAAGACTACGCTGAATTGTACGCCGATTTCTCTAAAGCCTTAATACAATTGCGGATGCAATGGGCCAATGCCGCAGAAACGTTGGCGAACAGCATCGATGAAGCAGATACCGCCGCAGACCAGGCATGGAACGCCATCTATGCGCAGCTCAAAATCAATCTTAATCACTACCGAAAAGATGTCCGTGAAGCTGCCCAGGAAACCATGAAAGTCTTTAACCTTGTCAATAACCCCACGCGGCTCCCCTACAACGAAGAATACGAGCAACTCGAAATCTTGATCCATCACCTCGATCAGATTTCTATCGAAACAAGACGGCTTGCCATGGTCGATGGCTGGATCAAAGAATTGCAAAGCCGTGTCGCCATCTTCAAGGAACTTCAATCTGCAAATGCACAAGATGATTGCGAATTTGAAACCGGTGCCACGAAAAAAGCTCGACTCACACTCGTCGATGCCTATCACCATGTCATCGATAAAATCAATGCCATGACAGATACAAATTCAGATCCCAATCTCCAAACATTCATCCAAAAAATGAATGAATTCATCAGCGATCATCTCTTGATGCAAAAAATTAAACAAACCATCGCTGCCAGAAGTTAAAATATATAGAGAATATCTGAATAAAACACGGTTGGGGCGTTGCGGGGCTGTAGCCCCGCATCGGGGGTAGCCGCGTATTTGCTTGCAAATAGCGGCGTAGGGGGCTTGGCCCCCACATGCATAAAAAAATCAATGATTCAGAGATTCTATAGCAAAATAGACAATGCAAAGTAGAAAACCTCAAATCTCATATTTCTACTTTGCACGAAATATTATCTGTTGCCTGCCGCAGTCTTAGCGGCTTCCATAGCTCTTTGAGCAGCCGATTGAGCTTCAGCCGCTGCTTTTGCCCGCGCGTCCTCACGAGCTTCAGGTACTTCATGCGTATTATCCGCAGCGACATTCGATTCAGCAGATACTTCAGCAGTGGGAACTTCGGACTCTTCCTCAGGGTCATCTTTAAAAGCGACACCGATACCAGTGCCTACCCACAGCAAAATTGTTAGAATGGGTAAAACAAGACTCGCAATGCCATAAGCTTTGATTTGGGCATAAAGCGTAATGGTGTCTTCCCCGCGTTCATATAATTCCGCACCACGCATGACCGTACGCATCAACGATGGTTTTTCAGATTTTTGAGTTGTCTGCGCTTGTTGGTCGAATTTTGTAATATTTTCTTCGGTTTTGTTATTTGTGTTTTGCGTTTTATTCATGGTTGCGCCCTTTAAACAAAATACCAAAGGATGCAGCAAACAATAGAAAGTGCAAAAATAATGACTTCTACCAACACAATGTTCCTTAAAATGTCCCGAATTTTACGCGGCCATTTCAATACTTTGTCGGTACTGTTTAAGATCTGATGACCTGTTTCAATACCGTTATGCACCATTTCAAGTTTAGATTGTCCAGTCATATATTCCTTATCAAACGAAGTTATCGTTTCTATTCCTTTTAAGTATGATAGATGCCAAGATGGAGCGGAAAAGAGGCATATCCTTTCCATAAATGCTGATAAATGGCTTATTTTGTACACTTCCTACGATAATCTGAAGCATCGATATAGACAGGTGTCACCATACCTATCAATCTTGAAGCCGTTCTCTCTGAGATTCTATCTTCGATATGTTCGGATTTCATCAATTTATCGACATATTGATAGAATTCATCCACATGTTGGAAACCTTCGGCACGATAACGCTGCTGTGCAAACTGCTGCCATCGCCGTTTGTCGCCTGCGTATCCATTAGCGATATAATTTAAATAGCCGCTCGAAGCACGATCGCGATAATTGCTTGCAAAATATGTCGTCAAATCCGGATTGAGATACCTTTGATTGATGATTGTATCGATAATTCTGATCTCAAAATCGTTCGTCTTTTCTCGCCCGCGTCCGACTTCATCTAAAAAGAGAACCGGCGCTTTGACAAGTGGCTCAATATACGAAGATTCCGGAATGTTTTGACCATAAGCATTGCGAATATCATTGAGCAAATTTGAATAATCCACATACATGCAGCTGATACCGCGTTCTAAGGTCAGATAACGTATCGCTGCACACAAAAGATGGGTTTTGCCCGTGCCGGAACCGCCTTCAAGCAAAAAGCCAGGATCGCCTTTCTGAAATTTGCGAATACTCCGGATAAATGATTCAACTTCCGTCCCGTCACGAAGCTCTTTAAGATTAAAGCTCTGAAAGGTACAACATCCATGACGGGCCGGCACACCCGCCTGATTATACAATTCTATACGTCGAATGGCGCTGGTTCCTTCACAGGGTGCCACCATACGATAACCCTGCGGATTGACACTTTGAATATATTTCAAACCGCCACAATCTGGACAATCTCTGACAGCCTCATGATCCCAGTCATAACGGATTTTGCTGATGCCATTGTCATTAATAAATTCTTTGTGCAGCGTTTCCTTAAGTTTGCAGGTCATGCCTATATCGGAGTTTGGTTGAGGACATCGAGCTGGACACTGCCAAGTTCAAGCGTGGCACCCCAATATCGTTTAATTCGCGGATCGCGTCTTGCCATTCTAAGACTTGGTCTGAGCTGGAACTCCAATGTACATTTCCCAATTTCAGGACACAAACTTCCAAGGCTGATATCCGCGCGCGTGGGTATAGCATAAACCATCGGCGCATAACTAAAGAATGTTGCAACTTCGCGCCAGGCTTTTCCTACGCCTGTTCTTGCCATCAAACGGCCAGCTATCGGCTGCTGAGCATTTCCAGGATTGACTTTGAGATAAAAATCTTTGCCTTGAAAAACACTGACCGCTTTTTTTCTGTCTTTTGTTCTAGAACCATCGGCCCAAAGCGGCAAACAACTGTCCGTATTGCATAATTCAAGCCCCAGAGCTTTTGTTGTTTTGGCATTATCCGCATCGACTTTATGACGATGCGGTGCCCCCGTTTCCAGCCCTAAAAAAACTTTATAATTGCGATCCAATGTCACAGGCACAGATAAGATCGGTGTTTGTTCACATCCCGAATCTGCATTGAAACAACTGTCCGATACATTTTCAGACCAAATCTGCAACTCGGCCTGAGCTGCAATGCGGTAAGTGTCTGTCACATTCAGCCAGGGGGTCAAATTTACTCGCCGATGCACAGTGTTTGGTGTACGCAAAGGCTCAGTATCAAAAACATCGCGCGCATAAACACCGCCGCGTTTGGCTTCTTCATTTTTAATTTTGATCGATTTGACTTCAAGTGTGCTCACAAATTCCGGCACACCTTCAGGCAATGCACGCCGGGTCCAATCTAACACGAGGTATTGCGGCAGCTGAGCAGAACCGCTTGTTTGCATTGACCACTCTGCCGAAACCCAAGCTTTTAAAGCTCGCGATTGGGCTTCAGTCGGCAAAAGAGGCCAATGATAAATCAACGCCGCATCCCGGTCTGGGTTAGG
>JAGBXG010000363.1 GCA_017629415.1 Pseudomonadota bacterium
CCCCTGCGGCGCTATTTGCTGCGCAAATACGCGCCTCCCCCCCATGCGGGGTTACACCCCGGAACGCCCCGTGGCAGTCGAAAAATGGGAGCGCAAGTCCCCGGTTTTCCTCAAAACGATAGTTATCTGTACCCGCCTAACCCACAAAATTCTATGGTAGATTCCAGAGGGCTCAGCCCCCTGGCGTGGGTTGGGACGAAGCCCCAAAAGAAATTTGCATACACCTTGCACAACGCCCCATAAGGCATGATTTCACCTTTCCCCCTTTCCATGTAAAAAAATGATGAAGCAAAATAAGCTTCTTAAAATAGCAATACCTCTCACCATCGTTGCCCTAGCAGGTGCCGGCACTGGCGTGTTCTGGATGTTTCATGATTCCAACACTTCCTCTGCACTTTCCAGCAACAGTCCGGGAGGTCTCTCAGGCATTGTCGTTGACGGTCTGTCAGATACCCCCATCAGCGGCGCATCTGTGATGGCACGCAAACTCAATGCCCCCATCAATACCCCCAGAGAAGGCGTTGTCTGCAATGAACATGGCCACTTCATTCTAGAACTCTCCGACGGCGAATGGCTTATCGAACCTTCCGTCAAAGGTTACGTCAAACAAGGACGTTCAGATACCGGACGAGAAATTGAAATCACCAACGGCACCCAATTTGTCAACGCAAAACTCAAACTCTGGCCAGCCGCCGGCTTGCGCGGACGCATTGTCACCGGCGATGTCGGCATCCAGGCTGAAATCGAACTGATCTACGAAACTGATGCTTCCGGCGCAGAAAATTACACCTATAAAACACTGACCACAGATCAAAACGGCGTTTTCATCATAGACAACGCATATGGCGGTATGACCACACTCACTGCCGCAGCCGAAGGCTTCGCCAATGTCTCGTTGAACAACGTTGAACTCAACTTCGGACAAACCCTCGATCTCGGTGACATTCCCATGCGCGACGGCGTCTCGCTGTTTGGACGCATTACAGATAACGTCAATCAAAAGGGCATTCTTGACGCACAAATCACCATGAAAAATGCAGACGGAATTCTGCTCGACAGCATCACCACCGATACAGCCGGAAACTACCGCCTGCCGCCCCTCGATATGGGACAAGTGACCATACATATCGCCGCCGACGGCTATCATCCCACTTCAAGACGGCTCGAACTGTCCGGCAATGCCAACCGCGAAATGAACTTTGAACTCAAACGTGCATGGGGACTGACCCTCGATGTCCAAAATATGACAGGACGCGACCCCATTAAAACACATCTCAAAATCACAGATGTCACGACAAATCATGAAGTTTATACAAAAATAGTACAAAATGGCAAAATCACATTAGATGACATCGAGGGCGGACCTTATTTAATTGTTGCCGAATCCTACGACAAAATGACTTCGCAAACCATTCGCCTCACAGCCGGCGATAATGCACGTATCGTGCTTAAACCTTTTGCACGCATTGAAGGCATTGCCAAACAAAGCAACGGATCACCACTGACCGATGGCGAATATCGTTATGCTTTTATGCCCGAACCCTCAGCCGAAGAATCTGTCACCCCATGGTATGCCCTGGCTTCATCCGAATTTGAAATTCCGGACTTGCCCGAAGGCTACTATCGCGTTGAACTCCGCAGAGGATCAGATGCTCCCGTATCATCACCTGTTTTCCAACTCAAACATGGCGATATACGCCACCTCACTTTACAAATGACCGAAGGCGGCGTACTCAAAGGCCATGTCGTCACCACCGAATCCGGTTTCGGTGTCAGAGCTCAAGTAAAAATTGAAGGCACAGAACTGACAGCTCAGACCGATCGCGATGGCTATTTTACGATCGACAAATTGCCG
>JAGBXG010000364.1 GCA_017629415.1 Pseudomonadota bacterium
ACCAGCTGTACACATTTTTGACGTACTGTTGTGTCTTTTCAAACGGAATACCGCCGGCTTTTTCCACATTTCCTGGTCCGGCATGATAGCCCGAAAGAATCAGATTGATATCGCCATCATATCTATCTGATAAACGCCTGAGATATTTGGTGCCGCCCATGATATTTTGACGCGGATCGAACGGATCCGCCACTTTCATATGTTCAGCAGTTGCCGGCATCAGCTGCATCAATCCCATTGCCCCTACACGGCTGACTGCACGCGGATTAAAATTGCTTTCAATTTTAATAACGGCCTTAATAAACGGCACCGGAATGCCATAAATCTGTGATGCTTCGGCAATAAAGGCATCATAAGCCTTAGACATATCTTTGAGGGGTTTAGAAGCTGTATTTGAAGGACGCGAATTTTCAGTTGATGTTTTTGCCGGTTTGGCTGCCGGCTTTGAATCGCGTATGACTTCTAACAGTTTCAATCCCTTGCGTGGCTCAGTCGTCAGAATAATATCGCCATTTTCGTTTTCATATCGATAAAGATCCGCAAATGCTGGCACATGCCAAAACATGACCATGGCAAAACCAATCACCGAAAAATATCTGAACGAAAAAATTGAGCGCATAATCTAAATCGAAGGCAATAGGATGTTCAAAATCCTGCGCATTGCAGGCACATCCCCTTAATTTTATCAAATATGGGCTGATATGGCGAATTTTCTCACGTATTTTGCTTGTCAGTTGGCATCAGCGTACATGTTTGACCTCCTTTCTCCGTAAATCTTTATGATGGTTTTCCAGAAGTCTGAGCGGTTCCAAGGGGCTGAGCCCCTTGGCGTGGTTTGGGGCAGAGCCCACAAAGAAAAAGAAGTTTGTGATACTTTCTGTTATCTGGGGATTTCTGCGCGTTTTCGGCTTTTGCGTTCGATTTGTTTGATGAGTTCCGGATTATTTTTGATGTCACGTTCGATGGTAAGTTTTTCGATTTGGACGAGTTTCTCGTCAAGTTCTTCCCATGTCGCAACGAGCTCATCGAAGGATGCAGGAGGAGAAGCTTTAGCGTCTATGAAACGTGCATAGTCGAGGGTGAGATCAAAGAATTTATCCTGGATAGCCAGCAGCTGTAGCAATTCTTCGGATTGTGCACGTTTTTTCTTTGGAATGGCCATTTCTGAGATGCTTGTATCGAGTGCGGCAATACTTTTGAGGAAGCTGGCGTAAGTGCCGTTGGGTTCGGCATAGAGTGTCCAGATGCGTTGCCATGATTTGAGTTTTTTCCATGACAGGTCTGCGTTTGAAGTTTCGCTGAACCAGGCATAGATTTCAGTCAGTCTTTGTACCAGGCGGCTGAGATGGAGCTGACAAAGTTTAATCACGATGAGGGTATGTCCGAGGGTACGTTCATGGGATGGACTTTGACGCCATGAAACAATCCATGCACTTGCGCGCGGGGAATTAGCGAGTTCTGCTTCCGGGAAGCTTCGGCAAGCACCTTGTTTGCACAGACGCAGGAGTTCATCGCGTATGGAAACCATGTGGGCTTCGAGTTCTGAAATGGCGAGCAGACTTCTTTCGGCTTCGTCGATTCGGGAGGGGGCATGAAGGATTTCGAGGACTTCGGTGATAAATGTTGGCGCAGGTTTACCGCGTTCATTGAGGGGCTGCTCGGGTTCTGGTTTAAGGGGTGAAGGCAAACTTTTGAGTTCATTTTGAAGTTCTTTATAGAAGACGAGCCATGAATTGGCATCTTCGACGGCCGGAGCCGATTTATGATGGATGGGATCGATAAAGTCGGGCAGCCCTTGCCAGATTTGTCTCGCGGTATCATCCAAAGCGATGAGGAGCATATCTTCTACTCTTGAAAGTTTATTTTTTTGGCTTTCGAGTTGCTGCTGGAAATGTAAGATTTCGTCTCTGAGTGCCGCAGGCTGATGATCGCGATAAGTTTCGTGGGTGAGTTGTTCCTTTGTCTGATGTGCGGCATCATAAGCGTTTGAGAGTGCCCATTGCATGGGCAGGATATGACTGTACAGCTCGGTGACAATCCGTATTCTGTTTAAATTTTTTCGGATACATGGCCATGCGACGAGGGCATGTGGAGGCGCAAAGTCTCTTTCGAGTGTTTTGAGGTGTTCGGCCAAATTTTTGTATGCATGGCTCAGTTCTTTGAATTCAAGTTTCCATGTTTCGACAGCTTGAATCACGGGCGCGTGTGTCCCAGCGAGGTATGCCCAACGTTCGCTTTTAACGATATGGTTGTTCCAGGCGAGCAATTGTGTATGCAGCTGAAGCATCAGTCCTTCCGGATGCGATGTTCTGGCAGCTCTGGGATGAATATCGCCCGGCATCCAATCTCCTTTTGGAACAGGATGTAGATTTTGGAGCAATTTGAGCTGTTCCTGGAATGTCTGAATGGGGGCGACGATAGCCTGATCGGCATCTTTGATCCGTCCGCCGCTGAACATTTGCAGGAATTCATGGAGTGCATGTGAGACCCCTCTCGAGGCCATTTCAAGCCGTCCGAGCCGCCATAGGACATTGCGGTGGAGCTGCAAAGCTAGCTGAAGCTGTGAACGTTGATGCAGAGAGAAGGCAGAGCTAGGCGGTACACAAGTTTGTGAAGGTTCGAGCGTTGTTCTGGCCAGGACACGAATTTTATCTTTTTCGTTTTGCACAAATTCCATATTTTGGAGTGCGGATTTCCAGATTTCTCGTTCTTCTCGCTGGAGTTTTGTTTCAAGTGCCTGCGGAATGTCGATATTATTTTCGAGTGTGGGATAGATATCGTTCCATGGGAGCGGCTGATTTTGCCACTGTTGCATGGGGATAAATGGGATAACTTCTGGTGCTTGCCATGTCATGGCAGGAATGGGTTCGAGCGGTATGGTTTCTTTTTTACTGCATGAAGCAAGTGTGAGGGATATCGGCAAAATCCAGAGAAATAAGTATTTATGGGGATGTGATTTGATCATGGGCGCATCATGGCGATAAAAGCACGTTGTATTGGCCTACGGCCAATAGACGTGCTGACCTGGCGTATTGGCCGCAGGCCAATAGGCAGGTTTATAAAAAAAGATACAAACATTGTTTAATGTTTGATATGGGCACCTAATTTTGCTTCACGTTCTGCAAAGTACAGGCATACTTGCCTGTTAAGGTGCGATTGTTGTTTCATATTACCTTGCAATGAAAGTCATGAAAAAGATTTTACCCGTATTAATTTTGGCCTTTGTATGCGGCTGTGAGGAAAGCAGCACACCCAGGCTTTATGACTATAACACGACCAAATCGCCGATTATTAACGGTACAAAGGTATCCGGCAACGATTATCTTTCGACGATTGCTTTAGTGCGTCCGGGCTATTATACCGATTATGAGGCATTTTGTACGGGTACGCTGGTCACGCCTGATACAGTGGTGACGGCGGCGCATTGTATTTCGAATTGCGAAGCATATGATGATACCGAAAGCATGCGTCCGAAGATGAAGATTGCCATTGGCCAGAATGAGAACAGCTGGAAAAAGATTTACAATATCAAATCATTTCATCCCCATCCGGATTTTGTCTGTACGGATTATTTGATTGAAAACGATATCGCCGTGGTGCGTTTGAGGGAAGAAGTGCCCAAAAGTGTGGCGATTCCGACATCTATTTTGCCAAAATCTAAGGAAGTCACGATTAAAGAAGTGGACAGCTGGCTGGGCAGTTTGAAGGGCACAACCGTTGGCTTTGGACTGATTGACGCGTATGACGATTATTCTTCCGGTACGAAGTATTGGATGAAGGCCGATATTGCGGCTTATTGTCCTTTAGTCGGCGAACAGAGCGATAATTGTGAGTATAATGATTTTACTCGCGGGTTTATTTATATCGATGGTTCCAAGACTAATGTTTGCAGCGGCGACTCGGGCGGTCCGACGTTTGTGAAACGCGATGGTGTCAATTATTTGGCGGCAGTGACAAGTTTCGGCGATGAATACTGTGAATATTATGCTGGGTTAACGTCAGTTCAAGATTATCGTGATTTCATTAAGCAACATGCGAACAATCTGGCGGCCGATGAACTTGAGAAATGCTACAACAATAAAGATGATAACGGTGACGGTAAAATTGACTGTGACGATCTTTACTGCTGGCATTTGGCCGAATGTCAGGGCGAAGAACATTGCTCGAATGGCAAAGACGATGACGGTGACAAGAAAGTAGACTGCGACGATTCGAATTGTACAGGTTCCAAACAATGTGAACCTGAAGACTGCTTTAATGAAATCGACGATAATGAAAACGGGTTGCTCGATTGCGAAGAGCCTTCCTGTTCTTCTTTGCCTCAGTGTGCACCGGAAGACTGTACGAATGGTACAGATGATAATGGGGATGGCAAAACCGATTGCGCAGATACCCAGTGCCGCAATGCTTTAATATGTCAGCCGGAAGATTGTGAAAACGGCAAAGATGACAACGAAAACGGCTTGGCTGACTGCCAAGATCCTGGATGCGGTCATATCGCTAAATGCATTCCTGAAGATTGTACCAACGGCATCGATGATAATGCCAATGGACTGATCGACTGCAATGATGTCCAATGTTTTGGCAAACCCATCTGTCTGCCTGAAAACTGCAGCAACGGTGCAGATGATAATGGCGATGGCAAAGCCGACTGCCAGGATCCCAAATGTTTTACAGAACCCGCATGCCAAGTAGAAGATTGCACCAACGGTGCAGATGACAACCGCAATGGTTTGGCAGATTGCCAAGATCCTGCCTGCCTCAATGATTTGACGTGCAAACCTGAAATTTGCAATGACTTTGTCGATAATAACAGCAACGGTTTGATCGATTGCGCCGATCCTCAATGCATGACACAAATCGCCTGCAAGCCTGAAAATTGCACCAACGGCATTGATGATAATGCCAACGGCCTCATCGATTGCCAAGAAGCCGCTTGTATTGCTGAAATCACATGTCAGCCTGAAGTCTGCGGCAACGGTGTCGATGACAATATGAATGGACTGACAGATTGCGCAGAATCAAGCTGCGCAGCCTCTTGTGAATCCGGTTCTGACAGCTCATGTTCGGCAACAACGAAGGTGCCTGGTCAATCGACAGGCGGTTGGCTGCTTGTTTTGCTGTCAGCTTTAGGTCTGAGCACCCTGCGCCGCCGCTCTCGCGAAGCGTAAGCTCTTTTGGGGCTCAAGCCCCTTGGAACCCGCGAAGAACGAAAAGCTCTTTTGGGACTCCGCCCCAAACCCCGCCAAGGGGCTCAAGCCCCTTGGAACCCACGAAGAACGAAAAGCTCTTTTGGGGCTCCGCCCCAAACCCCGCCAAGGGGCTCAAGCCCCTTGGAACCCGCAATAGATTTGACGTTTTTGTTGGTTAGCCGGGTACTGATAACTATCGTTTTTTGGAAAAATGGGGACCCGCTCCCCCATTTTTCGTCCCCGCACCTTGCCCCTTCGTAAGTCTTTTGTAACTTTGCGTACACCGTGCTTCAACCCCCG
>JAGBXG010000365.1 GCA_017629415.1 Pseudomonadota bacterium
AAACAAACCGACAAGCCAACTCAAACGGATGCCCCAAATGCCCATGAGGTATCGAAAACAAACTCGAGTGACGCAGAACCTTCCGACAATCTTGTGGCCTCATCCCAAACTCCACAACGCGTCATGATGGTTGCCTGCATTGTTATTGCCATCCTTTTGCTGGCAGCTTGTGTTGATGCATTCGTGACACCGATTTCTTTCCTCGAGCCTTTGCTGGCTCCGTTTTTCTGAATTGGATGAGGGGGCAGACGCCCCCTTCGGCGCTATTTGCGCGGCGTATGAAGCAACGCGGAATAGACGCGCAACGCAAGGCGTATGGAGGCCATAAAAGGCCGACATAGCCGCGCGCAAATACGCACCTACCCCCTCTGCGGGGACACCCCGCAACGCCCCGCACATCCCCTTATTCCGGCGATAAAATTTTGACCGTTTGGCTCTCAAGTGCTTTAAAAAAGCTTCAAATCAAACCCAAATCTTAAGATAATCGAATCAAGACGTTTTCTTGTGCGGAGTTCGTTATGCAGTGTCCAAGATTGCACGGTACACTTGAAACAGTCCTCCTGAATTCGGATATTTCCGAACCGCAATACGCTTATTTATGCCCAGAGTGTCACGGTGTGTGGATGCGCGCCATGGAATGCCGTGATTTTCTCGGATTCGAATCTGAAATGCTGCTGCCGCATACGAGTAGAGCAACCGTCGATTTGCCATGCCCCCATTGTCAGCATCCTGCGCACATTGTCGATATCGAACTCGACAATAAGGAAAGACTGAAATTTCATGTCTGCCCACGATGCTTTTCTGTTTTTTTTGATGCAACCCAGTTCGCTCAAGCCTTTTATCAGCAGCTCAAAGCCGAGCGAAGCATTTCAGATATGCTTGCACATTCGCCGCTCGATTATTTCGGACTTACATGCTGCGATTGCGGGGCAGAAATCAAAACTCTCGATGAGGCACATGATGCAGGTATCGGATACTGCTGCAATAAGTGTCATCAGACACCGCCCATTTTGTCAGAAAATAAAATTCAGAATGTTCAGCTTGTGACCTTTCACGGCATGGAAGTGAAAATAGATCATGGTATGGCCAGTTCGTTTAGCCGTATTTCTGTCACGCCTGTTGAACCGTGCCAACTCGATGTTCATTTGTTTTCTTTGTCACCGCTCAAACGTATGCTCAGTATGGGATATCGAAAAATGAGATTCCATGGCACGCTTGGCCATCAGCTCGATGCCTCACAAGACAATAAGCACAAAACACCATGGCATGTTTTTCTTCGTCAGCGCGGTGTCACGCATTGTATCGAAATCATGGCAGCTTTAGGCAGCATTGATGTGGCATTCAAACCCCATAGCATCATCTTTGAACTCAATGCCAAACGCGTGGGAACGGATACAATACTGAAATTTGAAACAGCTGTCCGTCGCATGCTCATTGCCTACGAACGTTTTGTCAAACTGGCTAAACGTTATGAACAGCCTGAAGACGCTGACGAAGCAGAGCAGGGTAAGGACACGCTTGAGAATACGTAAAAACATGCATCATAGTTCTTGATTATTCGGGCAGAAGCGCATATTGAGGCCCGCCCTCAAATGGGCAAAATCGCAACATTTACAAGGCATTGTGATGAAATGCACGATGCTGTCCGAATCATCAAGGAGTGTTTTTTATGTTTGAAACTGAATTCTGGACAAATCCATCCTTTTGGATAGAGGCGTTTGGGTATTTGGCTTCCTTTATCGTCGTTTTTTCTCTCACACGCACGAGCGTCAAAAAACTATGGATTATCAATGGCATTGGCGCCATCGGATTTATTACTTATGCTTGTATCATTGGTTCCTACCCAACTGCATTAATGAATTTGGGGGCTTTGGTTATCGATATTGTACAGCTTTACAGGCTTCATCATATCCGCATCAGTTTTGAGCTTGTGCCTGCCACACCAGGTTCTGGATATTATATGTGGTTTGTCGATAAACATGCCGATGACATCGCGGCATTCGATCCTGAAGGCCGTTACAAAACGGCTGAAAAAGTATTCTTCTATGTCCGAAACAATGAAGTCGCCGGCTTGCTGGCGTACAATACAACAGAGACTTCAAGCGCAGAAATTGTCTTGGATTATGTGACGGATAAATTCCGAGATTGTCGTATCGGACGTTATTTTTTTGGCAATGACAATCCATTTTTCCGTGAAGTCGGCATTTCAAAGTTTACCACACACACGGCGAATCCCAAACATGAAGGTTATTTGCGTCAAATTGGATTCAGCCGAGAAACAGACGGTGTTTGGGTAAAATCATTTTAAATTCCGTTACCGGCTATAAACCTGAAATAGAACGCCCAAAGCAATGCCCGAAATACGTTTGATATTTTCAGCCATTGGGTAGAGGCACTGAGGAAAGGCGCGTATGGGCTGATGCCCATAGCGCCTTTGGCCAGCCGTATCGGCCCGGCAGAAGCCGGACGATAGGCGGCCTGAAATGGATATTTTGAGACGATTTTCTTTCACGCTTATTACTAGTTTACATAATATGTCTTATGGGACGTAAAATGCGGACATTGTAAAAGCGCATGATTTTGTCCTGGATTCATCTTCAAGGTTTCGATTTGTTGGATACATCGCAAAAATCCCTATCAATCAAAGATTTACGATGCAAACCCCATATTCTGTTTGAATTGAACTTTATTTGAGCTTTTAGGGCTTGAACTAAAAATCCCGAATCAAATCAAAGACTTGCTGAGGAAATTTCAGACACCATATCGGAAATTTGCAGTTCCAAAACAGCACAAAATAACTGAATTTAAAAACGACTGTAAAATCAATGCTTTAAGACGCAAATTCCACACAAACTGTCGGATGGTATATTAAATTTCATCTGCCTGTGTCAGTACGGCTTCAGAAATGATTTCAATGCCGGCACCTTTGCCATGGAGCTCAAGACACATTTGACGACATTTTGTCGTGACTTTCAAAGACTTAGGCATCAGTTCATCGAAAAGATGGCGACAAATCTGGTGCGTTAAATTTTCCTGAAACTGCGGCCGACGCGCATAGAAATCGATAACGCGAAGAAAGCCGCCCAAGCCGGCAATATGGGCATTGGGCACATATTCGATGTTTACAGTTCCAAAAAACGGCACAAAATGGTGACCGCAAAAACTGTAAAAAGGAAGTTCTGACAAAACGACGCGATCCGAACCTGGCGCAGGCATAAGGGACAGCCGAGGGGAAGTCATCTCTACTCCGCTCATCCATGCAGCCATCAGTTCTGCTGCATGGGAAGCACTGTCATTGACATCAATACCGGCATTTTGGTCGGTCAGTCCCAAAGCGGATAAAAATTCAGCGTATGCCTTTATGGCGCCTTCGATATTTGCCATTTGAGTTTATTCGTCGTCTTCGTTGTTATCAGAAGAGGCATCTTCTTGCTGTTGTTCTTGTTCGTATTTTTTTTCGGCATCTTCACGATCTTGATCTGTTGCATAACAGAGATGTGTTTTTGCGCTGAAATAGGGGTAATCTGCATCACATTCAAAGACTTTGACAAAGCCTTCTTCGGCGCAAGATACACAGAACATGGATGCGCAGAGGATGGAAGCAGCGATAATTTTTTTCATATTATCTCCTAAAAACGTATGAAATCAGACACAAATCATGCCTGTTTTCATCATATAATACCTTGCAAGCAATAAAACAACAGCGTGTTAAAAATTAAGCGTTCTCTTTGAAAGCATTGATTTATTTTTCCTTCGAAGAGAACGTCTGAAGCATTAATCTTTGTTATTTATCTATGGTGATGCCGTTAAATTTTTCGGCATTAAAGTAACTGACGACGGGCGCTGAATAGCCTTTCATGCCTTGAGCCAGCGATGTTTTTTGCCAGAATTTCGGATGATAGATGACCCCTGTGTTGAGGTATGTCTGTTTTTTGGTGTATGTCCAACTGTTTGACGGCCAAATGACGCCGGTATCTTTTCGTTTGCCGCTTGGACAAGTCATGCTTTTGTCACTGAACACGGCATATCTGTAGTCAAAGCCACCGTTTGTTTCGGAGCCCTGTGAGGAATAATACTTAAATCCGACGATATTGCTGTTATAGGTTTCATATTCCTTGCAGTCTTTGTCAAGAAAAGCGAGGAATACAACGGCATGTCCACCGCCATTGGTTCTGTTCAGATTGATGAAGGAGCCAGGTACAAGTTCTTCGAAGGGCACGGTCATGCCCATGCCGAAGACGGACAAAGCGTCGCCGGAACCGCCGGCATTGATATCAGGGTTGACCCAGAGATGCGCTTTGATATTGGTGGATGCCAGGCTTTCCCAACTGTTGACGGGCAAGAAATTCCAAACAGACGTGTCTCCTGTTTCTTTGGCGTACAAATCCATGGCAACGAGGATAGTTTCTGCGGCTGCGGCCACGCACATGGTCAGCGGAGCTTTCGGCCCTTTGTTGACGACATCACTGCCGTAATTTAAATCATGCGTATATGCGCTTGAACCGTAGCCCCTGCGTGCCCAGTTTTGTTCGAGGTAATTGACGGCCTTGAGGATATAGTCATTAAACATGTATGTGCCTTTCACAGACACGGGACGGACTTGGAAATCGAGGACATAACCGCCGGTTTTGTTGTCATAAGAATCGGCTGTCAAATAATAGGTGCCCGGTTCAACGATGCCCCACATGCGGTTATTGTTGCGATCGATGAGCTTGGGTTCGAGCGATGAGAGCAAATGAATGTCGATATCTACTCCACTCGGCTCAGGTTCGCGCAAATTGGCATGAAATCTTGATCTCTCCTTGACGACGAATTTGTAAATAAACTCTGGACCGCTTTCGTCTGTACTTTCGTGTCCGGGATAATTGTCATAAATGTTGCTGGAGGCATCCTTTGTCGAACGTTTGTCTGAAAATGCAAAGTGTGCGGGCAATGCGTTGCCGCAATTGATCAAAATGGGATCGGATTTGGTGCCTGCATATTCCGGCATAATGGCGACATTGAGTCCGTATTTGCCTGGCTTTGCTTTGCCGCTGCTGACAAATGTATCGGCAACAATATAATATCTGCCCGGATTCACGACATGAGATATCGATTTATCCGAACGGCTGATAAATTCAGATGCCGGAACGGTTTTACCTTCAATGCTGACACCGCTGAGCAGGTGGATATCGATATCCACGCCGCTGGGTTCTGCATCGAGATAAATATCGATACGTGATTTTTTATCGATATCTACGACATAATAATATTCCGGGCCGCTTTCATTGAGATTGCTTCCTTCGGGATAAACATCGATGAGGCTGTATGGAGATTTGGATGTATCGTTGCTGTCTTTATAGGAAATGCCGCATCCGGGATTGGCAATCACAAAGGGATGTTCGGGCGATCCATCTTCGACAAAAGGTGTGGAATCACAGACATCGCCCGTACCATCACGATCGGAATCTTTTTGATCTGTGTTGGCATTTTGCGGGCAATTGTCATCGGCATCCGGGATCGTGTCACCGTCGGCATCCTTGACATCGGGCGTATCGCAGGCATCGCCGATACCGTCATTGTCCGCATCTGCCTGATCATGATTTGGCGTGTCCGGACAGTTATCCTCATCATCCGGAATGGAATCGCCATCTGTATCGAGAATGCTGTCATCCGGCGTATCGCAGGCATCGCCGATACCGTCGCCATCCGTGTCAGTCTGATCCGTATTTCCAATGCGCACACAATTATCTGTTTCATCCGGAATGGTATCATTGTCTAGATCATTGACAACCGGTTTATCTTCGCAGACATCACCAAGACCGTCATTATCGCTGTCTTCCTGATCCGGATTCGGATCAAGTCTGCAGTTGTCCACCAAATCTGCGATGGTGTCGCCATCTGTGTCTTCAAACGCTTCACCGGTATCACAGGCATCACCGATACCGTTTTTATTTTCATCCGTTTGATTGGCATTGGGAACATCCAAACAGTTGTCGCGCGTATTTGGAATCGTGTCGCCATCTGCATCATCCGTCAAAATTTCATCTTCCGGAGGCACAATATCATTGTCGTCATCCTGATATTTGTCACATTTATCGCCGCAAATGGCAGGATCGCAATTCAGAGCATCACACGGATCTTCCCCCACGATGGTGTCGCTTTCACATGCGTAAAGCCAACACGTCAGGCAACCGATCAAAGCCAATCTCAAATATTGTTGTTTCATTTTTCCTCCGCTTGAAACCAAAAACACAAAATCCCTGTCCATCATGATATCAAAAACTCGCAAGATTCTCCATCACAACAAACAGTAAGCATATACGAGGAACCTCTCGTACGCTTAAGGCAAGATGCGACTATTGTCATATGGGGGAAGGCCTGCTATTCACTGCGTTCATACGCAGGCTCGTCCGCTGCTATGGCTTGCGCCATACGCGCGGACACAAAATTCTTTTGGAGCATCGCTCCAACCCATGCCAAAACGTACGCAAAGTTCTTTGGGGCTCAGCCCCATACTCCGCCAAGACGCTCCCCCACTTGGACCCACGGTGTACGCAAAGTTCTTTTGGGGCTCCGCCCCAAACCCCGTC
>JAGBXG010000366.1 GCA_017629415.1 Pseudomonadota bacterium
ATGCCCGTGCGAACACGGCAATACCGACGAAAGCGGCCACAGTCGCGAGAATGACGACTTTTTTCTTGCGATGTGAGGCCGCCAGGGGACAGGTGTATGCCTGTGTGGGTGTGCAGAGCCTCAGGTGGCGGTCGGACGGCGGGGGAGGGGGAACCCAATGGATATTGGGGGCGCTGTCGGTATTTAAGATGATTCATACTTCATGTATCAGATTGTATACACTTTGGCTTCAAGTTCTCTATATCATTATTGTTTTACTCAATGCTGACCATATCGTTCCAAATGTGGATCACGTTGTTTCTAATTTGCACTGCGCACCATAAAAAAGCCGACGCGTATCGGGCAATAGGCCCGATAGCGGCGGCCAAACGCGGCGTATCGGCAAAGCCGATAGACGCGATTTTTAAAAATATAAATCCGCATTTTCACGATCCGCATTTTCATGCTCAGCTGGAAGCTGTTTTGCATGTGTTGGACGAACACGGAAAAACGCCACGACTCCAAAGATTAAAATAGCCACCGAAATCAAACCAATCAAACCGCCCCAAAACCAGTACGGCAAAAACAGATACTTTTGAATTTGTCCCACATCTGACAGCCCACTGCTGGCTTCTTGAACAAAAAGATAATCCCCTCGCGAAAATACAAACGTTAAGAGCGTAATCGCTAAAACCAGCATGGCATGACGCGGAACAGCACCGGATTTAGGAAGCTTCGCAACTGCCAGGGAAGCCAAACCGCAAAATGCTACAAATATAAAACCAAACAAATTGCGTACAACCAAAGCCAATGCAAGTACACAAATACCGGCAAAACAATAAAATCCAATCCGCGATGCTTTCGGGGAACGACCGAGAATAAAACAAATCGCCGCCATTACCGCGGGTGCAACGAGGCCGCCAAAAGCAATAAATGCAAGCCCAAACCGCGACATATCAGTCGGAACCATATTCGTTGCCAACCCCGACCCATCCAAATGCATCACAAAATTATCAAACCTTGCACCCACTAACATGCCAGCAATGCCATGTCCCATCTCATGTACAAAAGTGTAAATCAACGAAAACGGGTACAAAATTTGGGGGCCATACGGCATATAATTAAGGCCAATAACAAGCAATGAAATCGCAATGACTGTGGCAATGCCTTTTTTATCTGATACGGCAGGTACATTCTTTGTTTCGGACATCATGCATAAATCCTATCATATTGGTCATAAAAAACTCCCCACTGGGGCGTTTCACATATTATATAATGATACTGTTGACGATGGGATTTTATTTCCCGCTGTCGTCGCACCTTTTTAAGGAATCTATGAACAATGCGGCTTTTTTTAAGGGGGCCAAGCCCCCTGCGGCGCTATTTGCTTCGCAAATACGCGCCTACCCCCGATGCGTGGCTTCGCCCCGCAACGCCCCAATCCGGCATCATTCAAACACTTCCTTCACTCTCATGTTGTCTTTTTTAACCACTCGCGAGGTATCACATGCTTGAATCGTTAAAACTTGCTCCGCTTTCAATGGACTTGATTCCTTTGATGGCTCAAAAACCCCTTGCACCAGAAGCCCCTAACCCCCTCAAAATGATGGCCGCAAAAGGTGCATTGCCGATTCCGCCTGATGCCCTCATCTTCGTATGGTATCAGCTCTCATTTGATGCAGATCCCGAAATCCAAGAAACCGTTAAAGAAACCGTCCGCACTTTTGACCCCGCACTCGTCGTCGATCTCGTCCAAAAAGATTTGCCCGAACACGTCATCGATTGGGTCGCAAAAGTGACAGATGACGAAGCCGTCCTCGAAAAAATCGTCCTCAACAACAAAACTCATGATGCCACCATCATGGATTTGGCGGCCACAGCATCAAAAAATATCCTCGAAATCATCTCAAACAACCACGTCCGTTTGCTCCGTTCGCCTGAAATCATCGAAAAAATTTACAATAATCCTTCGACTCGTATGGCGATCGTCGACAAACTCCTCAATTTGGCCAAAGAACACAACGTCGAAGTTCCCGGCCTCAAAACCGTCCAAGATGCCATGAACACCGGCGATGTCAAAGACGATAAACCCGGTCTCTCGGATGAAGAATTTGAACAAGTTCTAAAAGCCTCTTGTATGCAAAGTGAAGCCGAAAAACCACAAGGACTCGAAAACCTCCGAGAAGCAAAATCTATCGAAGACCAACAAGCTTCCGAAACTGCCGAGGAAACCCAAAAACGTCTCTCGCGCTCACAACTCATCGAAAAAATGAATGCCCCCCAACGCATTCGCTTGGCTTTAATGGGCTCTCGTGAAGATCGTACCATCCTCTTGAGAGACTCAAGACGCGTCGTTTATATGAACGTCATTAAAAGCCCGAAAATGTCCCTCGGAGAAGTCAGCTCCATTGCTGCCTCCAAAAGCATGCCCGATGAAGTCATCAGTTATATCGCCACACGCCGGGATTGGGTGCGCTACTACCCCATCGTTGTCGCCCTCGTGAATAACCCCAAATGCCCACTTTCTGAATCACTTGGTTTTATGAAACAACTCCGCGTCAACGACCTTAAAGCACTCCAAAAAAGTAAATCCATTCCCGCACAGCTCGCCAGACAAGCTCAAATGCTGTTCAAACAAAAATCAGCCCGATAAAATCGGCTTCATACAGCTGTCAGCTTTTAACAAAAGACGTTCCAACGGAACGTCTTTTCTTATGATAAGGACTCTTCCATGCAAACCATTTCACCACTGACCGAACAAATTATTGATATCGCCTTGACCGAAGACTTGTGCGGCGGCGATTTTACCACCGATGCTATCTTTAAAGATTCGGATGTTTCCAAAGGCAAACTCGTCGCCAAATCCGACCTCGTGCTGTGCGGTCAGCATATTTTTACCTATATCATCGAAAAAATTGAAGCCCGGGCTTTCGGCATTTACCAACCCGTGACCATTCAATTCATGTTCGATGAAGGGGCTGAGGTGCCCAAAGGCGCAACAATTGCTGAATTCTCAGGTTCCACACAGATTTTGCTCAAAGCAGAACGTACGGCATTGAACTTTTTACAGCACATGAGCGGTATCGCCACCCAAACCCATGCCCTGTGCGCACTTTTGCCCGGTGTGCGCGTCGTCAATACTCGCAAAGCACTCCCCGGTCTCCGCGAACTGCAACACTATGCCGTCAGATGCGGCGGCGGACACAGCCATCGCTTTAACTTGGGCGGCGGCACCATGATCAAAGATAACCATATTGCCACCGCTGGCTCCATCGCCAAAGCCGTCCAAAAAGTCCGCGATTTTGCCCCACATACCCTGCGCATCGAAGTCGAAGTCACCTGCCTCGACGAAGTCCAGCAAGCCCTCGATGCCAAAGCCGATGTCATCATGCTCGATAATATGACACCCGACGCCATGCGCGAAGCCTGCAACCTCATCGGCGATAAAGCTCTCGTCGAAATTTCAGGCAACGTCACCCTCGAACGCGCTGAACAAATCAAAGGTATCCCCGTTTACTGCGTATCATGCGGCGCATTGACACACTCCGTCCATGCCGCCGACATTTCTATGAGATTGAAGTGAGCTTGATTGGGGCTGTGCCCCAAACCCCGCCAAAGGAGCCAGCTCCTTTGGGGCCCCACCCCCTAAATCCCCCTCCCCGTAGGGGCGGGGGACTTCCGGGGCTTTGCCCCGGACCCCCCCCCAGGAGCCAGCTCCTTTGGAATCCTATTTGGGGTAAGCGTTTTTACTTTTTGCCGCACTGTGGATGCAGATCCAAGGAAGCAAGGAATGAGCGGAGGGTGCGTACACATGATACGCAACCGACGCGAATGACGCTGCTGACGAAGGAGGTGCGTCACAGGGCGAGCAAAAAG
>JAGBXG010000047.1 GCA_017629415.1 Pseudomonadota bacterium
CGGCATAAGGCATCTGCATCCAGGCCTGACGCACATAACGCACCGCATTCGTCCATAAATCATAAGCGCCAAATTCAAGCGCATAACCCGCCAGACACGATGTCTCATAAATCCGGAATTGCGCCGGCTGATACCATGCCGGACAACGCGGAGACGATAACACTTCCGGAAGTTCCTGCCATGTTCCGTCCGCCTGAACCGTTGATCTTAAAAACTCAAGTACCTTTTCAATATCAGGCCCTTCATATTGCTGATGCGCCACCATGATACGCATCGCTTCTATCGTGGTATGAATCGAACCTGCATCCCCTTGATAGTCAGGCTCAAGTCCACCCATAAAACCGCCGTTCGCAGCCTGATATTTATGAAGAACATCCCAAAATTCAGAATCCGAAACATCACCGCGCCAATGCGACAGACGAATGTCATTAATGGGATCGCTGTGACGGCTCAAAAATGCATAAGCCGCTTCAGCATCAAATGAAGGCACTGACTTACCGCCCTCTAGACAATCATAATAATCATAAGGATGAGACATGGCCTAACAACCTCATCAAAAAATAAAAAAAATCAACTCCGCAGTCATACTGCAAAGACTAAATTCTTTATTATATCATACAAATTTTTTTCGGTCTATGTACCGAAACCCGCACTCCCCTGTCTCGGCGTATGCATACATCATGATATGCCGAATACTCATGAATAACGTTTAAGCGCGGCGTATTGAGCAACGCGAAATAGACGCGCCATACATGGCGTATGCAAGCCGAAGGCGAAGCATAGCCATGAACAAAAAAAGGACGCCGAATGGCGTCCTTTTTTTACAACAACCTATTACACGCTCAGATATTTCTGTTCGCAATTTCCTGAAGCTTCTGTTTATAGCTGTCAAATGTCATGGCTTTTAAAAGAATAAACCAGTTCGATTTATCCACAAGACGCGGGAAAACGGCTTCTGCATAAATGAGCTTGGCACTGTCAAATTTTTCAGCCGCCATTAAATCGCGCAACTGCGTCACCGTGAAATAATTGTGCGCCGCTGCGGCAACGATAATCGATTGCTTATCTTTATCAAATGCTGCTTCCTGAAGTTGTTTTTTCAACATTTTGAATGTCGCATCATCCATGGGTTCCAAAATCACAGGCCGGGGACGTACCGGAGCAGGACGTTCTTCTTCCTCAACATGCGGTTTCCCCTGATAACCTGCCAGCATCTGATGCATCATCGCCTGATGAGCTTCCATCTGATGCACAGCTTCCTCTGCCATGGCATGATTTATCATATTCACCACCGAGGCATAATCCGGACGCTGATCCCACTGAACATCCCAATCTTTACGTGACTTGCGATTGTCACGGCACTGCGCATCAAATTCATTTCTGGCTTCCTGAATCAACCACTGAAGCTCATATGCATTTTGCAAATGATCGTGATTGCTGCGCATGCGATTGGCCGCCAGATTATAATAATTTAACGCAGCATCATGAAGATCCGTAAGCGTTGAATAACTGTAAGGCGCGGATTGTCCTTTCATCGCCTGACGACCCATGTTGTTATGCAATGCACGATTGGTATCCACAAGACCTTGAAGCGACAGTTTCAATGATTTATCACGCGAATAATGTTCGATAAAATCCTGCTGAACTTTATCCAGGGCATCATCCACTGAAATCATAAAATAAAACAGCTGATTGGTCCCAACCGAACACCTGTGACTCGGCGCTGCTTCTGACAAAGCAGGCATGATAAATGACAAAGCAAAAATGGATGCAAATAAACTTCTCAATGGACGTTTCATCATACGTTCTCAGTAATTGTTTTCAAACGCAATGCTTGCAATAGCCTTGCAAACAAACTTTTTTTTTACTCAAATCCCCGTTTTACCTCAATCCCCCCAAGTTCACGGCGGACGAAAATTGGGAGCGCAATAAATCATCAGTACTCAAACGATGACAGGCGACTTAATAAAAAGCGAATAAATGAGGAAAAGGATTAAGAAGATAATCACAAGGAAAAGAACAATAATCGTGACCACCTGCCCCAAACTAAAAGTTTTGGCTTCACTCACCTCACTTTCAGGCTCAGGCAACGCTTCAACGATCTGATCTCCCGGAGAGACCTTGCGAGCCTCGGATGAAGAGGAGGCAGCCTTGTTATTTTCGTGACTTTGAGAAGCTGCTGGCTTTGCCCGCTGAGCTACAGTCCGAGCGTTTGCAGCTTCATCTTTGGCATCTGAGGCTTCCAAAGTTTTGGCATCCAAGCCTTTGTCTGCCTTGCCATCCGAAAGTTTCGACTTCAATTCACCTTTGGTGTCCGGCGTATTTTCAACATTTTCAAGCAGAGCATGTGAATTCTGTTTTTGTGCCTGAATATTGGAAGACACTGCTAAAGACTGACCAAAACTCAGCTGTGACAATGTCCGAAGCGGCACTGCCTTCAAACCGGCCGAAGTATCCTGTTGAACAGGTCGGGATGGCGCAATCATGGTATCATCGATTTCTTCATCCGATGCTTTGGGCTCAGATTCAACCGGCTTTTCAGATTTTGCCACATCCCTATCCGCGCATGCCTCTGATGCCGGCAAATCAGCAACCCCTGGCAGAACCGCATCCTTCAGCTCATCTGCCGACACAAAAGCATCTAAAAATGCAGGTCGATCATAAGCCGCCGTCTTGTCACAATCCTCATCTTCACCCTCAAATTCCGCAGAAACATCCGGCACCGGCACGACTCCGGTATCAGCCAATGCAAATTCCGCAGATATGTTCGTCGTTTCCGACACATCAGGAATAACGCTGATGTCACTGTTCAAATAAAACCGGCCATTCGTATCTGGCGTTTCCTGATTCATCTCATATGTCTGAACATTTTCAGATACAGACAATGTTTCAGCTTGTACTGCAAACGATATCGATGATTTTGATGCACCCTTGTCCAATTCCTTGCCCATTGCAGAGCCCGGCGCAGGAGGAGGCACATCACAACCCGGCGCAGGAGGAGGCACATCACAACCCGGCGCTGGAGGAGGCACATCACAACCCGGCGCTGGAGGAGGCACATCACAACCCGGCGCAGGAGGAGGCACTTCGGGCAAACACGAAGAATCGTCTATGGCAATACAATCCAAAG
>JAGBXG010000367.1 GCA_017629415.1 Pseudomonadota bacterium
GGAACAAGGGCAGGAGAAGGATAATGCAAGCAAGCAAGAAACTGTGGCACAGGAAAATGTGCCTGTGACAGTCAGGTATGCCATTGAGCCGAGAACGCTGGAAACCGATGAATATACCCTGACGATGACGAATGCCGGCGGCGGTCGTGTCAGTTCTTTCATGATTAAGGATCCCGAGCGTTACCTCAAGCATGGCGATTTTATACGTTCACAGAAACCGGCTGTGGATTCTCAGGGCGGTATTTTGCCGCTTGAAATGACGTTGCCGCAGTTCCAAATTGGTCCTGAAACACAGTTTCAGACTGTTTCGGAGAGCAGCGATAAGCAAAAAATCAGCTTTTCATATGCAACATTGGACAATCAATATCAGTTTGTAAAGACGTTTACGACGACGGATAAACCGTATGTTGTTCATGCAAAGCTGGAACTGACAAACCGTTCAACGCAGGCCTTGGCTGATAATCTTGCAATTTCGATGTTCATCAAGCAGATTGAAGGCGAGGAACCCGGATTGTTCACACCGGGATCGTATGTGGCATCTAAGTGTTATTCTGATGGGGATATGGAATACTTGGATTTCACGGATAAAGATGAGCATGAGACGTATCAGAGAGCGCTCAAATGGTTTGGTGTGGATGAGTCTTATTTTGCGATGGCTATGACGGCCAATTATGGCAGTTCTTGTGTGCTTCGCAATGATGACGGCTTGTTAAAAAGCACATTGAATATTCCTGTTGTGATTCAGCCCAACACGACAGCCGTTTATGATTTTGATATTTACATGGGCCCGAAAGAAGCCACATACCTTGATGTTTGGGGCGAAGATGCAAATCTTCCTGCCATCATTGATTATGGATTTATGGAAGTTCTTGCCAAGCCGATGGCATGGATTCTGGACGTATTCCATAAATGGACGGGTAACTGGGGATTGGCTATTATCCTTTTGACGCTCATCGTCCGTGGTCTGCTTTGGCCGGTGGCACAGAAGAGCCAAGTGTCGATGATGCGTATGAGCAAGATTGCGCCGCTCATGCAGGAAATCCAGGAAAAATATAAGGATGACCCTGCGATGATGCAGCAAAAGCAGCTCGAACTTTACCAGACGCACAAGATTAATCCGTTTGGATGTTTGCCACTGCTTCTTCAGATGCCGATTTTCTTTGCATTATACCGTTGTATTTTTGTGACAGGCGGTCTTTATAATGCAGAATTTGTCTTCTGGATTAAGGATCTTTCGGCACCGGATCCCTATTTTATCTTGCCTATTCTTTCTGTTGTTCTTCTTGTTGTTCAGCAATTGCTGACGCCGTCGACGGTCAAGAATACGTCGCAGAAAGTCATGATTTATTCGATGCCGGTTATCTTTGGTCTCATGATGCTGTTCCTTCCATCCGGTTTGTGCCTCTATATGATCGTCAGCTCGGGCATCGGGATGGTTCAGAGTTTTTATGTCCGACGCGTCATTGCTCGTGAAGAAGCTGAAGAGGAAGAAGAAAAAAAGAATGATACCATCATTGAGAATTTAGGCAGCAAAGAGAGACGTGCCGCCAAGCGCAGAGAAGAAAAAGTCTGATTTTAATATGAAATCGCGTTCCGCCTGTTTTGCGTGAGAACGCGATTTTTTTCAGATATCGAATGAGATTTGACGTATGATAGCAAACGGCATGAATACGCCACATCTCATTTGGGATCTGATGCTGAATGCGGAAGTTTTCAGCTTGCACATATTGGAGTTTACAATGGACTACATGTACGATGATTATGAAGGCGATGTTGTGGACAGAGCGGCGGATTTTTTGGCCGACATCCTTTCATATATGGGGTTTGATGCGGAAATTCACACAGAAGTGATTGATAATACAGCGGTTTTTGACATCATTGGCGAAGATGTCAAATGCATTTCTCCGGGCCATGATCCCGCAGTTGTCAATGCTTTGTCCTGGTTATTGCGTCGTGCACGTTTTACGCTGGGTTCGGGTTATCGCTTTGATATTGATGTGAACAGCTATCGACTTGAGCGCGTTCATAAGCTTGAAGGTGTTGCTACCGAGCTTCATGATAAGCTGAACGGCGGTCTTGAACAAGTCACGTGCTTTGGCATGGATAATGTGGACAGACGTGCGCTTCACTTGCTCTTGAATGCCGATACGAGCGTGAAAACCGAGTCACAGGGGTATGGTAATTTCCGCCATCTTGAGATTAAAAAGGCTTAATTTTTCTTTGTAAGGGGGCTACAGCCCCCTTCGGCGCTATTGGCGGTGCCAATACGCGCCTACCCCCTAAGCGTGGCTTTGCTCTGCAACGCCACACCGGGGCTCTGCCCCGGACCCCTTTTTTGTGGGGATCTGCCCCAAGCCCCTTGGAATTCGATATCGGGACTTACGTTTTTGGGTACGTTAAACGGATATTGAACGCTGACATTTAGGGGCGAAATGGGAGTCTGTATCCCACTCCGCTTACCTGTCGCACACCATTTTGTGAGTGATTTGCAACTTTGCGTACGCTGTGGGGGTGGGAAGGCAAAGCTCTTTTGGGGCTTCGCACCATGCGAATGGGCTGTTGTTTTTTGATAAATCATAAGATGGGGACTGTGTGATGGCTAAAAAAGAACGCTGGCAAAATGATGACTCTGCACTCCAAAATCCGTTTGCAGCCCTTGCGGGGATGAAAACTTCTGCTGTTGAGAGTGATAAAACGCCCAAATCAGCGGATGTCGTTGCAAAAACTAAGAAAACTTCATTGCCCAAAGTAAAATCATCGCGTTTGGAACGTGCGCACAGAGGGGGCAAAACGGTGACTGTCGTGGCTTTTCATGGTACGCCGACGGATGATGATAAAATGGCTTGGTTAAAAGCAGCTAAGACAAAACTTGGGGTAGGCGGTGCCCTTGAAGAGGGGGCCGTTGTCTTGCAAGGTGATCAGCGCGAGCGCGTAGGCAGTATTTCTTAGATTGTAGAATCGGGGGGGATCTTGCATTACGGTGTACGCAACGTTCTTGTGGGGCTCCGCCCCAAACCCCGCCAAGGGGCTGAGCCCCTTGGAACCCACAA
>JAGBXG010000368.1 GCA_017629415.1 Pseudomonadota bacterium
GAATCCAATTGTGGGCCGAGATGACGTCTGCCGGTGAGATGTATCCATTTTCGGCCAGCACTTTGAGGATGTATTTGAGTCGTTTGTTCCACCATCGTCCGTCTTGCGGAAATCCAGTTTTATAGAATCTTGCGCCTTTTGAGGGCGAAACTTTAAGCGAAGCCAGGAAAGCGCCTTCAAGTGGAGTCAGTTCGGCGGGTGTTTTGTCGAAGTAGAAGTGTGCGGCATTTTTGATGCCATAGATGTCGGGCCCGAATTCAATGACATTGAGGTAGAGTTCGAAGATGCGCGATTTGGGTACAACGGTCTCCATGCGCCATGCGATGAAGGCCTCTTCGAGTTTTCTGGCGAGATTTTTCGAGCGTGTCAGGAACAAATTTTTGGTGAGCTGTTGGGATATGGTGGAACCGCCGTAAACGTAGCTTCTTTGGTTGAGATTGAGGCGCAGTGCGCGTTCTATAAATGATATGCGCAAGGGACCGTGATCGAAGAATCGCTTATCTTCGGTGAGGTACATGGCGGCTTTAACGTATGGGGGTATTTGTGACAACGGTATGTAGGTGTCGGTGCCTGGTCCAACCGTGATAGCATCTGTAAAGTATGTGTAGTTGGTGGTGAATGTGTAGTCGGCGTTATTCAGGATTTCCGGCATATGCGGCAAAACGGATGTTGGGATACATCGATTTTCGAAGCCAGATTCTTTGAGTGATGATGTCAGTGGGGCTTTCCAAGGAATTTTTCCGGAAAGCTTGGGTGACATGGTTGTTCCAGTGATTTGAAGATCTGTGATGGTAGGCAGAAATCCAGTGGGGATAGCTTTTGGGATATCTTGGCATGGGATGTCTTTTGCACCGAGTTCGAAACTGATAATCGGATGACTTCGTACATTTGTGACATGAATGAATCCGTTGAGTGTAATGGGACCGCTTGTTAATGCGATATCGTCCATACGCAGATTGTCCGTATCGAAATCGTATACGGCATTAATGGCAGCACTGGCGTTGATATTTTGGATCAGGTTGGGGCTGATTTTTTCGTGGAAGAAGGCAAAATTTGAAAGTGCGATATTTCCATGGATATCAAAAGTCTTTTCCGAGATAGCCGATTGGAGATGCAGCGAAAGTTCACCGCTGCTTTTATCGGGGATTGGCATATTTACGAGACGCAGGAAGTCTGCCGCATCGAGATTTTTAATATTGAGCATGAATGAAGGAAACGGCGTATTTTTGTCAAAACCGATGCTGAATGATGCTTCAGCATTTCGGACATTAAAGGCAAGCCGGAACGGCAGTGGTTCTTGTTGCGGCATGTCATTTTTGAGATTCTGATTCAGATTGTTTTTATTCCGATCATTCAGATTTTGCGGATGTTTTTCCTCATCATTGTTTGGAATTTCAGTTTGGACATTGTTTATTTCGTTATTTTTGGCTTCATTTTTAGAATTTTGAGCAAATTTTTCATGATTATCAAAGTCATTATTCGAGTCCCCAAAGATACTTTCCGTATTTAATGCAATTTCCTGTATATCAAAATGGGCATGATGATTGAGAATTGTAATTTTTCCTTGCTGGATATCGATGGTTGGAAGTTTTTTGAGTTTGTGTTGAAAATTTGCGAAAGTATTTCGAAATTTTTCGAGTGTTTCTCTTGGAATTGGATTTTTTCGGACCGGTGGTTTTGCTTTTTTGACATCTTCTCTTCGGACGGAATCTTTGGGAGCTTTTCCCAGGATAGCGCCTGCTTCCTGCTGCCAGAACTCGATGAGCGTATTGAAGACTGGATTGGCTCGAACGTTTGGATCGGCTAGCATTTTTTGGACATCGATGGTCACCTCTGGTTCCATGATTTGGATGGTTTGAGGTTTAAGTTTTTGGCTATGCAGAACAGCTTGAACACGTTTCATCTTAGCCTGAGTGATGGCTGGCACGGTTTCAGCAGTGAGCATTGTGTCGTTGATTCCGAGAATGATATTTTTATTTTCTGAGAGTGTGGCATCAATATTACTGATTTGTGCCGACAACATTTTTTCGTGCCAGACCGTATTTAATGCGATTGCAGGTTGTGCCTTGATTTGCAGGTATACATTTTTTGTTTTCAAATCGGCTTCTGCTGTCAAAGTCATCACCGGCATATTGCTGAAAGCAAAGGGTGCGCGGCTGATATCGATTTTCAGAGGTGACACAGAGGTTAAATTGATTTGATGATTTTTAAGGGTTATGTCTGAATTTTGTGCCTTCCAGGAGATTTGCTGTCCAGTTTTTCCCAATTTGATATCTATGTTGTGAATATTGAGGTTTACAGACATGTCGAGGCTGGCATTTTGATTCAGCCTTTGTGTTTCTGATTTATCTTGATGTTGTTTTTTCAACTCATTCAATGTCTTCCAATCCAGGGCACCTGAAATTTTTTCGCATGTCGCGATAATTTGTGGCTTACCTGCAATGATGGACATCAAACCATCCTTGAGGCATAAATTTTTTATTTGTATTTCAGCCTGTTCTGGTCCTGAGATTTGGATATTTTGGTAACAGAACGGTGAAGTTATGGGGGCATCGTAATCATTTATCTGAAAAGCCACTTTTTGGAGTGCAGCATTTAATTTTTGTGCTGCGGCATCGACAGCATAATGACGAATGACCAAACTGGTGACAGTGAAGATGCCTGCGAGCCCAAGGATAATAATGATAATGAGAAACGATCGTCGCATAAATTTGTGAAACGCGAAATCCGTGGATTTGCCTCTGAAAGTCTGAAGTTATTGGTTATCATTTCAGTTTGTGCAGCAGATATTGTGATATCTTTTGCACATACTATTTTTAGCAGATGAATTACGCTCAAGGAGCAGCGATGTCATTTTATTACAATTTTCTGGGTTACTGGTTAGAGTCGGACGATTTTCCCAGATTGGAATTTACTTTAGAGGATGGTCTTTTAGCATATGGTGGTTCTTATGATGCGGATTGTTTTTTGAGAGCCTACAAGCTTGGTATTTTTCCTTGGCCGAGCGGAGATGAGGAATTAGATGAGTTTGGAAATCCATTGATTCCCTGGTTCAGTCCATTACACCGTTTTGTTCTTGAACCTGAAAATTTACACGTATCTCATTCTTTAGAGAAGACGATTCGCAAGGGTAAGTTTACCGTATGTACGGATCGAAATTTTGAAGCAGTGATTCACCATTGTGCCAATGTTCCTCGTGCGGAGGGTGGCACTTGGATAACAGAAGGCATTATTCAGACATTTTGTGAACTTCATCGTCTTGGTTATGCCCATAGTGTGGAATGTTATTTGGGGGATGAGCTGGTTGGTGGTTTTTATGGCACCCAGATCGGTGAAGTTTTTGGGGGCGAATCGATGTTTACTTTAGTTCCCGATGCCAGCAAGGTTGCATTTGTTACATTTGTCCGCCAAGCAGCCGAACGTGGTATTCGTCTGATCGATTGCCAATGCTATACAGAAAATATGGCAAGATATGGCGCACATCATATGGAACGCGCTGAATTTTTATCTTACCTACCGAAGGTTTAGACAAAATTCTTTGGGTGCTCTACTCCACGTTGTGAAAGTTTTTTGGGAGTTCCGCCATCCCACGCCAAGGGAGCTCCCTCTTTTGGAACACGCAATGGTGACTTACGTTTGTTCTAAGTTTGCCGGATTTTGATTGCTAACGTTTATGGGCGGAGTGGGTTTCCATGGCCATAGCCCCCCTGAACCCCACGGTTTACGCAAAGTTCTTTTGGGGCTTGAGCCCCAAACCCCGCCAAGGGGCTGAGCCCCTTGGAACCTGCAATGGATTTGACGTTTTTGTGAATGAGCCGGGTACTGATAACACTCGTTTTTTGGAAAAATGGGGACCCGCTCCCCCATTTTTCGTCCCCGCGACATACC
>JAGBXG010000048.1 GCA_017629415.1 Pseudomonadota bacterium
CAAAGAGAACTCAGAAGCATACGGCGTGAGTCCGGACGTGCATCTGCCGCCATTGTTTCCATTTGTGAGCGGTGTGGGACAAGAGATTTGACGATGTCTGCGCAGACGCAAGAACTGGAGATGCTTGCGCTTTCGCCAAGTCCAGCTGCCATCACCATGATGCTGCCGGAAGGATCCACACCAAAACATGTCTCGTGCTGATATTGCGGTTTGCCACTGTTGCAATAACCACCAAAACGAACGCGCATGACTTACCTCCATTTTTAAAGGTCAAGCTCAAATGTCTTGAGAAAACCGGCAACTCCGTGCAAAAACGCGCCCGAAGGATGCCGCGCACCGCGCATAAACCCTTTTGTTCAATACTCTAATTCCAGATATGAGGCAAAAAAGTGAAAACTGTTATCCAGCGTGTCAAATCAGCATCTGTCACCGTTGATAATGTGCGGATTTCTGAAATTTCCAAGGGGTATCTTATTCTGCTTGGGATTGAGCAGGGCGATACGGAAGCCGATCTCAAGGCTCTTGCCGCGAAAGTATCTAAGCTGCGTATTTTTGCTGATGCTGATGACAAAATGAATCTGTCGATACGCGATATTGGCGGCGAAATTCTTTTGGTGAGTCAATTCACATTGTGTGCGCAGTGCAAGCATGGCAATCGTCCGGCTTTTGTTTCTGCGATGGCACCGAAAGAGGCAGACCGTATGTATCAGGCATTTGGAAAACTGCTGGAAGAAGCCGGCATTCCGGTCAAATATGGTCAGTTTGCTGCCATGATGGATGTCGCCCTCGTCAATGACGGTCCTGTTACCATTATCATGGAGGCCAAAAACGGCGCGATTCTTTATTAATGAGAATTTTCTTGGGGCTCCGCCTCAAACCCTACGGTGTACGCAAACTTCTTTTGGGGCTTTGCCCCGGACCCCACCAAAGGGGCTGAGCCCCTTTGGAATCCCGCAAATTAGGGCGTTTTTCGTGGGTCGGGCGAGTACTGGTTACTCACGTTTCAGGGCGAAATGGGAACCCTGTATCCCATTCCGCTTGGTTGGGTTTTAACACTTCGTGAATGCTGGCGTTTTTTGCCAGCCAATACTTGAGTTTGCCATGATGAGCGCAGCGAATCATGTATCTCTCCATTTATGGAGAGAACGCCCGAAGGTCGATAGAGGTCAAAGCCTCTCTCCGTTGGAGAGGGGTTTGGGGTGAGGCCCGATGAGCGCAGCGAATCATGTATCTCTCCATTTATGGAGAGAACGCCCGAAGGGCGATAGAGAGGTCAAAGCCCGATGAGCACAGCGAATCATGTATCTCTCCATTTATGGGGAGAACGCCCGAAGGGCGATAGAGAGGTCAAAGCTGACGAAGAAAGCGCGCCAAATGGCGAGCCAAACCGGGGGAACGCTAAAACAACTTAACTTTAATCAGGAGAACATCATGAAAACATTTGGCATTGTAGGCTGCGGCAAGATGGGACAGGCGCTGATGGCTCGTATCGTACCATCGCTTGATGTCCCCATCCTTTGCTGTGATATATATGACGATGCACTGGCAGCAATGAAGGCCAGATTTGGAACTCGGATCGAATGTACACAAAACGTCGAAGCCGTGGCCGAAACTGCGGATGTGGTCTTGCTTGCGGTAAAACCTGCTCAAGCACGTCAGGTTTTGACTCAACTTTCTTGCGGTTGCAGCAAAACAATTCTTTCCATTGTGGCTGGCATCAAACGTTCTGCCTTACAAGCTTTTGCCGGCTCTCAAACAGTTGTCCGCATCATGCCGAACACCCCTGCACTTGTCGGTGAGGGAGCCATGGTTGTACTTGATGACGGTCTTTCGGAAGAAACTCGCGGATGGATAGAAAAGCTATTGTCTCAGGCTGGATACTGTCATTGGATCGGCTCAGAATCACAAATGGATGCCGTCACAGGCTTGAGCGGCAGTGGTCCCGCGCTTTTTGCCATGATGGTTGAAGCCCTTGCGGATGCCGGGGTGGCCGAGGGTTTGCCGCGCACCCTGGCTCTTGCACTTGCCAGAGAAACCATGCTCGGGACTGCCAAACTGCTTGAGGTGGAACATCCCGCTATTCTCAAAGAAAATGTCATGAGCCCTGGCGGTACAACGGCTGCCGGTGTCCTTGCCGCTGAAAATGCCGGATTTCGACAGGCAGCACAGCGTTTTGTCAAAGCCGCTGCCGAAAAATCCAGAAACATGGGATAAATTCAGACCTATATGGCAGCGTTTTAAAGGTGATCAGCTTCTTTGGTAGGATTCGGGGCAAAAAAAACAAAAAACATCAACGTGCGTGTTTGGCAATGCCCAACACGCATGTTGTGCACATCCCGTTTTTAACATCAGCCAGGAGTCTGGCATCTGTCAGCCTATTTTTTGAATGGATAGGTCAAGGAGAGCATCAAAGAATAACGGCTGACGGGGACTTGATCTTTTTCGTAATAATATTTGTATGTCGGTGATTTTGTCATGCCTTCAGAAAATGCATAGCTGGCCTGGAACATGAGTCCGAGGTTTGCCGGCAGCGCAACCGTAATTTGTGGCTGAAGGATGGCATAAGTTGAAACATCTTTGTCTTTGAATTTATCGTTATCAGACTGGTCATTGTTATCTATTTGCTCTTCATTGTCTTTGCCGGCCACGAGGAAGAAGGCAAGATCGGAAATCAGATATTCGTTCATGTAAGTGAACCCAAGTTTGAGTCGGTTCATGGCATCGCCGACGATGGCATTCCATTCGTCATTACCTAAAGAACGTCGGCTGAAGAGGAAATTATAATGTGCATAGAGATTCCAGTTGCTGGTAATGTCGGCATCCAATCCCAATTCAAATCCGGTGAGGAGTGCTCCGGTATCCTGTTTTGGAATATATCTTCCGTTGACGCCTTCAAATTCGGTACCGTTTTCAAATGAATATTCCATTTCAATGAGGTTATTCATGATAGTGGCAAAGCCATCGAGCCGTATTTTGAGGAAATAGGTCGGTGTGAACAGGAATGAGAGTTCCACATTGTGCAGTGTTTCAGATTTGAGATTGGGGTTTCCGACATAGTCGAAGGTATCGACATAAAGTTGATATAGGGACGGTGCTTTGTAGGCATAGCCATAGGAAACACGCATGGTCATCCAGTCTGTCCATTTCCCGAGTAATGCGAAACGCCATGAGGGAGCAATGTCCTGGTAGGTTTTGCTGCTGGCTTTATGGAAGTCGACTCTGAGGCCGCCGGTCAGAATGATGCGATCGTTCCAGAATCGCTGTTCGTCCTGCAGGAACAGGGACGGTGTGACATATCCGATATCTGTAGCTTGATAGGGATCTGTGACAATGACGTGATGGTTTTC
>JAGBXG010000369.1 GCA_017629415.1 Pseudomonadota bacterium
GCGCTTTCAGAGAGCAGATCATAGAGCAGATCGTCTGTTTTCTTTTTGGGATAGACGAGGGTATGTGTGCCGGTGATCCCTGCTTTTTCTCTCAAGGCATCGATAGCGGCCTGCATGCCGCCCAGTTTATCGACAAGACCAAGTTTGTGGGCTTCGCGGCCGGTCCAAACACGACCATCGGCAACTTCCAGGACTTTTTCTTTAGGCAACTTGCGAGCATCTGAAACATGGGTGACGAATTGATCCATAATTTCGGAGCCCAAAGAGGCAAAATAAGTGCGATCGGTGTCGTTAAATTCGCGGTATGGGCTGCCGGCATCTTTGAGTTCGCCGGTTTTAATCGTGTGGACTTTGACTTTGAAAAATTCCATCAAGTCTTTCATTTCCATGACTTGCGAAATGACGCCGATGGAGCCGGTCAGTGTGCCGGGGTTGGCATAAATTTCAGGCCCTGCGCAAGCCACATAGTAGCCGCCGCTTGCCGCCATATCGCCCATCGAAATCACTACAGGCTTTTTAATCGTACGGATAGCTTCGACAATTTCCTGCGATGCCGACACTGAACCGCCAGGCGAATTAATGCGAATAAGCATGGCTTTGACGCTCTTGTCGGCAGAAAATTTAGATATCGTTTTCACAATTTCGTCAGCAGATGCAATGGTGCCAGTGACTTCCACAACGCCAATACCGTCGCCTTCCAACGTGCTGTCTTCAGATACCAATGTCATCAAAGCACCGGCGCACATTAAAAAAACCACAAAAAAGAAAGCCAATACTGCAATCAAAATCCCTAACGAGGATTTGTTTTCAGATTTAGAGCCTGACGCAGTGCGCGATTTGCCTTCAGAACACGCTTCAGGTCTAGTCTGACGTTCAGACTCAGGCTGAGTCTCCGCATGATTTTGTGTTTCGCTCATTTCGTATCTCCAAATACAGAAAAAGAGACCTGTTGATTCAACAAGTCTCTTTTATCTGGCCGTCTCTCGACATCATGTCGAATGCTGAACATCCATGTTCGTGACGATGAAAATTAGGAATATCGCGAATCTTCCTGATCCGAAGGGCTTCCATGCCTTCGATATTCCGTGCATCTCTTTCGGGGAGGCCGATATTGATGCAATACTTTGCCTTCCATGGCTCGCGCCGAAGGAAGTTGTTATCCATTCGGTACGTCAATACTTATAAAAGAAAGCGAAAATTCAATCAAGAAAAAAGTCAAATTTTTAATCTTTTGGCATGATTTTTTCCCGTCACCAAAATAAACTGCCCCATTTGGCGATTTATTCCAAGCCAGAATCATAAAAACCAAGCTGTAACGCGATTTTTCATCCTGTTATCGGGGCATTAAAATCAATTCTATCGTAAGCCTGTTTCAAATTCTCGCTGGATGCTGTGAATACGCCCTGCATGACAGCTTCCTGCGCTTCTTGCCATCTCGAGGCGCTCCAAAGTTCTACGTGACCGCGCTGACCCACCCAAACAACATCTTTTTCTAGGCCAGCAAACGACTTGAGCAGAGGCGCTACCAATATACGTCCCTGA
>JAGBXG010000370.1 GCA_017629415.1 Pseudomonadota bacterium
CTGCGAAAGGCCATGCGCACTTCCTCGTTCGGAATGAAAACCTGAGAACACTCGCTATCAAAAGCCAAATATCCAATATGGGTCAGAAGCGTAAAACACTGATTCTTATTCTTTGGCACCGTAAAGGAATTGTCATAAGATCCCGTATCGACATTGACGCGGCCGCCGCCAATCAGGCACATCACATCGTCGTAGATGCCATCCAAATCTGCATTGATATAATCGAGCAATGATTCAAAAGAATCCGTCTGTGTCCAATAGCTCCCGTATTCACCGTAAGCCATTGCCTGTGCCAGCGAGCATGGATTATAGACGTGATGTTCATGCGAGAACATATAACCATCGTACCATTCGGCAGCTTCGGCGCGATTCATGCCAAATTTCTTGCACAATGCATCAACTTCCGACGGCAGAAAACCGACAAAGGGTTCGAGGACCAGGGGACGAATCATTGTATATTCGCGAAACTGATTCAACGACGACTACGTTTTATACTTTTTGACGGGCAAAATACCCGTGATATAGGCCAGCGCAATGACGCCGTCCATGTCTTCCTGTTTGAACAAATCGCGCAAAAAATGAATCCAATCTTTCTGCAATGCTTCGTCATTGGGACAAAACCGAAACACGGCATCCCACTCATCAATCACAAAGACGAATCGTGCCCCCGTCTTTTCATGGACTTTGATAAGTGCATTGACCAACCGCATATTTTTTAGTTCCGCAATGTCGGGCCATTTGGCGCATACTTCTGCAAGAACATCCAACTCCATGCGGTCGATGAAGGTTTTAGGATCGTCACCGCGCAAAAAAAACGACTGCACATCAATGCCGATCACGTCATATGTATTGATATGCGTTTCGTAAGACGGTTCCTGCGCAATTGCATACGGCGCAAACAGTTCATGCGAATCACACGAGTTATCATAATACGCCCGAATCGTCCGCGCTGCCACGGTCTTACCAAACCGCCGTGCTCGACTCACACACACATAGCGTGCATCTGTGTTAATCCATTTGTTCAGAAACCCAAGTATACCCGTCTTGTCGACGTAAACTTCTGCATCAATAATCCTTTGAAAACCGCCATTTCCCGGATTGAGAAACCTGCCCATCCGCAACCTCCGCTCGTTTTGAGGCTCTACAGCACACTCTGACTCACCATAACTCGCCTTTACACCAATGGCGAGGAGTTTTTACGCGGGTTTTCTTTGGGGGGGCGTGCAGCCTATTTGCGTGGCAAATACGGCTGCTCAAGCCGCTATGGCTTACGCCATACGCTCGGCTTTTCTTTTTTATGCCGCGCTATGGCTAACGCCATACGCACGGCTATTTGAACAATCCCAGGGCTGGTTTTGTACATTTCAGCAGTTCGACATTGACTTTGATCGTCGAATCGCAGCTCGGATTATTCATCGAATCCAGGATGTTCTTTTTGGCTTCAAGTTTAGCCTTATTTTCCGGCGATATTTCATTTTTATCGAGCCGTTCTGCGGTTGCGCTGACAGCTTCTGTGACGATGGTTTCGCGTTTGGCGCAATAAACGCTCAAATCTGTGACCAGTTTGCCGCAGTTATGCTCAGAATTATAAAGTTCAACGATATGATCCATATAATCCATGACGATTTCCTCAGGCTCCATGAGATTATCTTTCATTTCCTGAAGACTATCGTTCAATTTATCACATCCGGCTGTGCAGCAAAGCAAACCAGCCAGAGCCATGATGAAAATCCCATTTTTCATATCGTATCTCCTTATTCATCACAGTTTTTACAAAATCGCGATGAAATATTCGGTCAAAACAATACAGCCTAAAATCTGCGACCTACCTTGGCATATTCTTTCATGAGACCCCAGAAGTTCCAACCGACGACGCCAATCAGCAGGATACCTAAAATGACACCTAAAGTATTAGCTAGCAATACAAAGCTTGCAATGCTACCGGCTCCGGCTAATGCCATGCCCACTTTCTGTTTTGTACCTACACTGCGTTTCTGCATCACACTCATGATTTTCTCCTTTTAAGAATCCGTCAATTTTCATGTTCATCATATGACTTTTCAAACATATGACTTTTCAACGATTTAGCCCAAGCCATGATAATGACTTTGAGCCCGTATATCTCCCTCAAGGCCTTGCAAGATCTCATCTAGATAACCTTAAGACATTTGAGTACAGGGGGGTAGGCGCGTATTTGCGAAGCAAATAGCGACGCAGGGGGGCTTGCCCCCCTACCAATATCCATGCGAAGTTATGGTATGGCTGAGTTTCTGAGCATCCCTCCTATGCCTCGAACCATCAAGGCACATCGGGGTTATTGTTAATCCACGTTTTGGCATCTTGTGCATAACTCGAATCGGGATATTTTTCGATGAGCTGCATCAATGTCTTTTTGGCCGTGATGGGATCGTTCAGCTTGATATAGCCATGAGCGAGCAGAATGTGGGCTTTAGGAATAATTTCGGCATTGGGATAGGTCTCAATGAGCCCCAGAATGCGATTGACGGTGCCGCGATATGCCTCATGTTTGAAGTTATATTCGGCGACATAAAGCTCGTGATTGGCCAGCCGCATCTGGACTTCAGCAAGCTGTTCTTTGGCCTTTTCTGCATTCGGATCGTTAGGATAACGTTTTAAAAAGACCTTAAAAGCGGTTTCAGCTTGTGATGTCGATTTGCGGTCGCGCTGCCAGGGATCGGGCAATATGAACATATCGCTCGGCATCATTTCATAGTAGCAATTGGCTGCCTGATATGTTGCATAAGGGATCTCAGCGTGTGCCGGATAAGTCCGGATAAATTCCTGATAACTGACGGCAGCCTGCGCATATTCGCCGGCTTCGCGGTAGGCATCTGCAATACGAAGATCGCATAATGTTGCCCAACGCGTTGCGTATGGATATTTCAGTTTAATTTCATGAAATGCTTTAACAGAGTCTTCATAGGAACCGCTTTCAAGCGTTTCCACGGCCTCGCGGTATTCTGCCTCGGCATCGCTCTTAGGCGTACCTTCAAATACGGTCTTCTGGGATGTACCGCAAGCCGTCAGACCTATTGCCAGAATAAAAGGAATGATGCGTTTCATCATAGAATTATAAAATAACGCCTTTGTCGTTCAGGCGAAATTCAGAAGGAAGTTTGGTTTTAACATCCTCGCGGGATGCTTCATCAACAGTCCAATGTTTATCACGAAACGCCGTGGCGATCAGTGTTAAAACGCGCTGACTTTCTTCAATTGTCAAACGTTCACTCAAGGCTTTAATGCCGTCTGCGTGCGCCTGTTCGATCACCGTATCGGCTGTGACAAAACGAATCGTTTCGTTGTCATCGCCAAGATATGGCAAGATGGCTTTACAAATGCTTTCTTCCTTAAAGGATTTCAGCACGAGCATCAGCTGTTCTTTACGCTCCGGATCGCGAACATATTCCGGCCCGATCGTATTTAAAAGTTCAACCAAAAATTCGACCAGTTCATCATGAGAAATGAGGTCATGTAACGTGCGATACGGCCAATTGAAATCTTTGTCATTATGACGCAAAAAATCTTTAAGTGGATCCACTGATGCATCGCCTAAATTGCAAAGCAAGTCTTTGACCAGCTGTTTTTCATCAGCATCAACGGTGCCATTTTCACAACGGCATGTAAAACGCTCAATCAAAGGTTTGGCGGCAAGTTCGGCTCCCAGCTTACTCAATTCGACAATCGCATAACGACGATCATCGGGATGACCGTACATATTGAGAACTTTTTTACGCAAACTTTCAGCTTTCTCAGCCGGAGTCGGTTTAAAAAAACGGCGCAAAACGTCAAAAAATGACATGAATGATCTCCAATATATTTTCTAAACTATTTTAAAATTCTGAATACGCCATGACATCAGCACCCCATGGCATCCATGCATAGAAAAAACGCGCCAGAATCCGGCGCGTAAGTATATGTAAGTCCCATGCGAGATTTAGCAAGATATTTTATGCATTTTCACCATCAAACTGACCGGAATCAAGCCAATTCTGAAGGATTTCAATGACTTGTTTGGCCTGTGCAGCCGATGAAATATTAAATTTAGACTGTGCACGATATTCGCCTTTCATCTTTCTGAAACGTTCAATCCGTGCCACAGGAGCTTTCCATTGTTCTTTGGATGCATCCCAATCCTGCACCAAAAACATAATGGTAGACCATGCCCCCTTTGTTAAAACCACTTTATCGAGCTGTTTTACCGTTTGGGTGCCATTTTCATCAAAATATTCAATGCTGATCTCTTCAACTGTTGATGCCATCCTTCATCTCCAAATAACCAAAACCGTCTCTCCTTAAGTTTCAAGACGATATGAATGAACAAAATTAAAAAATGCGTTTTGAGGTATATCCCACGACGGCATCGACAAGTGCATTCACCAGCTTGAGGCGATATTCCTGTGTTACCGTATCAATGCCCTCTTTGGCATGAGATAAAAAAGCCATTTCCAGGACGACAGCAGGCACTTCCGCGCGCGTCAAAACCGTATAATCTCCAGGCTTAACGCCGCGATCCATCGTTTCAATATGCCGTCCCATGGCATGATTAAAACTCGTTGCCATACGCTGACCAAGCAAGGCTGCTTCAGTGCGTTTTTGACGTGTTTCGTCATCAATGACAACACCGGCCTTGACGAGATCTTTTTCCCAAAAGTCGCCAGCCCAAAAGCTTTCAAAACCAATCGCTTCTGGATTCATGGAACTGTTAAAATGCAAGCTCAAGAACAAATCTGCTTCTGCGCGATTGGCCACTTCAATGCGTTCGGCCAGAGACATATTCACATCACGCTGACGCGTTAAAATGATCTCGACATCCGGCATACGGGCTCGCAATCTGTCTGCCAAAATCAAAGCCACTTGCAAAGTCAAATGCTTCTCATGAATGCCGGCAACCCCAATCGCGCCCTCGTTTGTCCCCCCATGACCGGGATCAATGACAATGCGTTTTAAAGGCTTGGGAAAAATAACCGTTGTTTCAGCGGCTTCTTTCAGCGTATCTAAATCCACAAGCGGTGGTTTATGAACCGATGCATTTTGCAGAAACTCAGGTCGTTTGCTTGCACTTGGCGTCGCCACCTGCTGCGATTCAGCTCGCAAGCCCAGCGAAGATGGATTCGCCTGTACCGATACCGGCATCATCAACGCTAAAACCCCTGTTGCTGCCCAAATCCTACTCTGCCACATCATCACACCCAATCCTCATAAACTTTACTTTGGCCTTTAAGCCCTAGCCTAAGATACGAAAACCTTATCATGCGGCAAATTTTATATGTTTGCGAAGTCTGCCGGGGGCTTTGCCCCACGGTGTACGCAAAGTTCTTTTGGGGCTCCGCCCCAAACCCCGCCAAGGGGCTGAGCCCCTTGGAACCTGCAATGGATTTGACGTTTTTGTGAATAAGCCGGGTACTGATAACACTCGTTTTTTTGAAAAATGGGGACCCGCTCCCCCATTTTTCGTCCCTGCGACA